>NZ_JBALMU010000044.1:1939-44458 GCF_036962285.1 Bacillus sp. JJ634 | reverse complement strand
TTCATTATAGAGACAAATCTTAGTTCATAAAAGAACATATATTTTACACAAGCGCTTTAAACATACTATAATTTCAACAGAAAAGAATAAAACAAAAACATAAAAGAGGGTCTTATACTGAGCTATATAGTAACTTCCATTTTTAGTTCTAACGGCATTTTTCATCCTCTATCGTTATATCATTTGGAACAAATCTAAGGAGGCCAAAGCTTCATGAAAAAAATGCTGATTCTTTCAACGGCCCTGATTGCCTTTACCGCCGTTATCTTAATTACAAATACAAAACAAGAAGAACAATCCAATAGCAACCCGTATGGTAAAAAAGAACTTCATCCTGCGACTATTAAGCAATTAACAGATCCTAATTATCAAAATTTAATTTTACCAGACGAATTAGCAGCAGATCTTCACAACAAAAAAAACAAGACCGTCTATTTCTATAGCCCTAAAGATTCTCAGTCTCAACACATAACACCAATTGTTGCTCCACTAGCTGAGAAAATGGGAATTGATTTAGTTCAATTTAATCTATTAGAATTTAAAGAAAGTCAAGACGACTATCATATAGATATACTGCCAACAATCGTGTATTTTGAAAACGGAGTTGAAGTGGAACGGATAGTAGGCTCTAACGAGGAAGCCACCTTTCGAAAGTGGTTTGAAAAGAATGAAATCAATTAAAATCTAGGGTTTGTTAACGATTATGGTTAATAACACGTTCTCACACAAATGAGCCCCAATCTAATACAGAAAGAGCCAGCTTATATGAAAGAAGGACAAACCTTTCCCATTCATATAAACTAGCTCTTTCTTTAACATTTAAATTAAAAATTCGTTATCCGGCTGAGTGTACATCATATTTGTATTTTCAGGACTTTCCTTTTGAATACGATTAAAATGTTTATAATAAAAAGGAAAGAAAATCCCGTATTCATTCAAAAGTGTAATATTTTGCTCAAATTGTTTAACTAACTCAGAATCAACTGAAGAAGCATCCTGTTCTTTTTTCTCAAGAATAACAATCATTACTTGTAAACATGCGATAACTTGGAAAGCCGCTCTTAACGTACCGCTATACGGAAAATCACTCTTATTCACTTGTAGTACACCAATCTCTTGAAAGTGTCGAATCTCTTCTTCTGTAAAAAATTTAGGAAACACAGAATCATAGAGATACGAGACAAGGTTAGCAATTTCTTGTTCCTGTTCTACCGTTGAAGAAAGTACAATCTTCATAAAAACACCACCTTCTTTAACACATTAGACCTATAGCCATATGTATAGATAATCTGTGTAACAATGCTTTCTCTAGAATAACATAATAACTGTAAAAAAACTGTGGGAATTATCCCCACAAACAAAAGAACAATAGGTCTAACGATAGAATAAAAATCCTTATATTGTTATCGTTGTACCTACATTCACCAAGCTATCCATATTATATTTTGAAAGTAGGAAGAAAATTGATTCATACTAGTAAAAAAGCCAACCACTTACTTATAGAGGTCCCGGAAAAATGGAGTAAACTTACAATCGAAGATCTTTTTAAACAATACTGGCAAGCTCCCAAAAAACTCATACATGAGTGGCGAATGAGTAAAGAAGTAACGATAAACAACGAACAAATGCCTTGGTCAACGAAGCTTGTAAAAGGGGAAGAATTGAGCATCCCTCTTTTTAAAAATAATGCAATAGAAAAGGTTCCTCCTACAAATTTACATATTTCTATTTTATATGAAGATGATCATATTTTAATTGCTAATAAACCCGCGCAAATGGATACTCATCCTTCTCAAGAACATGACCATAAAACATTGATTAACGGTGTTGCTTATTATCTACAACAAACGGGCCAAAACTGTATGATCAAGCATATCCATCGTCTAGATAAAGACACAACAGGAGCAGTTCTTTTTGCCAAAAATCGTCTTGCCGGATCCATGTTGGATAAAATGCTGGAAGAACGGAAAATCAAACGAACGTATTATGCCTTAGTAGAAGGAATTATGAAGCTAAACCAAGGAACCGTTCAAGAGAAAATCGGCCGTGATCGCCATCACGCTACAAGACGCAGAGTTTCGCCTACAGGTCAAACTGCCCGAACAAACTATCAAGTGTTACAGCGTTACCCAGATCAAAATAGAACACTCGTTAGCTGTACATTAGAAAGCGGAAGAACACATCAAATTCGCGTCCATTTCAGTCACATTCATCACCCTTTAGCAGGTGATACATTATACGGCGGAAAACGAACATTCCCCCGCCAAGCTTTACATGCAAGAAAAATTGAATTTATCCACCCTATTACCGAAGAAAAAATTGTATGCATAGCTCCTTTTTTAGACAAACCAGCTATTTTTCCACATATATAAGAAGAAGAGCATCCGCCAATGAAGCGGATGCTCTTCTTTTATTATGATACTTGATCCTTTTTCTTTTCTGGATGTTTATAACCATTCGCCCAGAAATCAGCGTTCTTAATACCGAGTTTCGTCGAGTTAAAAGTAGGATCCAATCCTTGCTTCTTCTGTTTCTCATAGTCTCTTAATGCGATAAACGCCGGTTTAGCCAATAGAACACAGGCAATCAAGTTCAACCACACCATAATTCCAAGTCCGATATCCCCTAATGTCCATGCTAACGTAGCTTCTTTTACAGCTCCATAGAAAACAGCTGCTAAGAAAACAATTTTTAACGCTGCTGAAGCTACCTTACTACTTTGCCCTTTTAATAAATAAGCTACATTGGTTTCAGCAATATAGTAATAAGCCATAATTGTTGTAAAAGCAAAGAATAGTAAAGCAATCGCTACAAACCCGGATCCAAAACCTGGGATAATTGTTTCAATAGCTGCTTGTGTATAACCAGGTCCTTCTTCTACACCTTCAATATTTTGAACAATATATTCTCCAGATTTTTCATCAATCGTATTGTACGTACCTGTAAATAAAATCATAAAAGCAGTTGCTGTACAGATTAAGAATACATCAAGATAAATCGAGAAAGCTTGTACTAAACCTTGTTTAGCCGGATGAGATACTTCAGCTGCTGCCGCTGGGTGAGCACCTGTACCTTGTCCAGCTTCATTAGCATAAATACCACGTTTTACTCCCCAAGCAATCGCAGAACCAAGAATACCACCAAACAACGAATCTGCTCCAAAGGCACTGCTAAAAATAAGACCAAATACAGCTGGAATTTGAGAGAAATTCATAATAACAACAATAATAGCTACAAGAACGTAGGCACCAGCCATAAACGGAACAACATATTGTGCAACATTAACAATCCGCTTTACTCCACCAAAAATAATAAGAGCTAATATGACAATAATAACAATACCGACCCAAAGTTTATTGATATGAAAGGCATTGTCAATAGCTACAGCAATTGAATTGGATTGTACTCCAGGCATTAGCACCGCCATCGCAATTGTAATAGCAATGGCCATAATGACCGCAAACCATTTCAAACCTAACCCTTTTTCAATATAATACGCGGGACCACCACGATACTCTCCATCTTGCTTCTCTTTATAGATTTGAGCTAGCGTCGACTCAACAAACGCTGTCGCTGCACCTAAGAATGTAATCATCCACATCCAAAAAACAGCCCCTGGTCCACCGAACGCAATCGCTGTTGCTGTACCTGAGATATTCCCTACCCCAATACGACCAGATAGCGCCAACGCTAATGCTTGGAAAGATGAAACACCGGCATCAGAACTTTTCCCAACAATCAACAATCGCACCATATCTTTCACATGGCGGATTTGTAGAAAACCAGAACGTACACTAAAATATAATCCCACTAGCACACAAAAGATAATCAGTGGTGGGCTCCATAAAAACTCACTAATTTTCGTTACTAATTCTTCCAAAGAAATCCCTCCCTTAGCCTATTCATTTTTTATTTATAAACCCAAGTATAAAGTATATCATTATATCAATTCAATATTTTTTTCAAAAATTAACAAAATTTTCTGAAATTTATTCCCCTTAAATCACCTTTTATCCCCTTATAAACGAACGTTATTAATAAATAAAAGGCGAATATTCGCTAAAATTAGACACCCTTCAATATGTAAATAAGTAAATCGCATGAAATATGGATAAATATGTATTGTGGAATATCATCAATACTTTCTGAATCCTATATTTAATCAAAAATAACTAAAACGATTTACTGAACGAATAGAATAGTAGATACATTAACCGATAATCAATCTATTTCTACGATTATTATTTTAAAAATAGTTTTTTTCTAAATATTTCCTTTAAAAAGCATGGACTATACATAAATTCGGCTCCCTTCAACAATGCTGAAAGGAGCCGAACTATTCACTCATATCATGCTTTAAAAAAGCAGCTCATCTGGATTGCTTCCAACCCGTTCATTTGCATGTAATCCATCAATTTCCTTCATTTCTTCAACACTTAACTCAAAATCAAATACTTGAGCATTTTCTTCGATTCTTGCAGGTGTCACAGATTTCGGAATTACGACAACCTCATGCTGAAGATGCCATCTAATAATAACTTGAGCTGAAGTTTTACCATGTTTCTTTGCAATCTCACCAATCGTTGGATTATCTAATAAAACTCCGCGTCCTAAAGGAGACCAAGCTTCTACCTGAATATCATGCTTTTGGCAAAACTCACGAATTTCCACTTGGGTTAAACGTGGATGAAGCTCAATTTGATTAATAACCGGTTTCATTTCACTAGACTTCAACAAGTTCTCTAAATGATGAATATGAAAATTACTCACACCAATCGCTCTTACTTTTCCCTCTTTATACAGCGTCTCCAGCGCTCTCCATGTGTCTACATATTTATCTTTACCCGGCCAATGAATTAAGTATAAATCTAAATAATCCAGCCCTAATCGTTTTAAACTAGCGTCAAAAGCGGCTAATGTCGATTCATACCCTTGATCCGTATTCCACACTTTAGACGTTACAAAAATGTCTTCACGTGGAATGCCGCTCTCTCGAATCGCTTGGCCTACTCCTTCTTCATTTTGATAAATCGCAGCTGTATCAATGGAGCGATATCCTACCTCTAAAGCTTTTTTCACAGATTGTACCGTCTGACTTCCATTCTCTACTTTAAACACCCCAAAACCGAGCTGTGGAATTTTTACTCCATTATGTAAGGTGATGGTTTCTTTTATATTAGAGATCATTCGAACCCCTCCTTTTTTCATTTTCCAATTATATCATAAAGGCCCTTTATATCCCAACTATCCAACTTGGGATTGATGAACCACCTCCACTTTTATTAACTTTGTGTGGAGAATATTTATTCCCTTTTGTTTTTTTGTAAAGTTTTATTAAGATTTTGTAAAGATTCATTAAAATCTCTTCATGTTCGATAATGTATTCGCTACAATGATTTAGCAAATACTATTGATACATAGCATTTTGCTTATACGTTTTACTAATTTTAGGGGGCTTTTAAATATGGCTTTTAAGAAAAAAGATAAGTTTGCAGTAATGCTGCTAGACATTGCACACAATATTAAAGAAGGAGCAGACTATTTCGCAGACTATAAACTAAAAAATATTAGTGATTTAAAGGTATTTTCTGAAAAGATGAAAGAGTATGAGCATAAAGGCGACTCTATGGTTCATACAGTCATTAAAGAATTAAATAATGCCTTTATCACACCAATCGAACGAGAAGATATTCTTGAATTAACAATGAGAATGGATGATGTGCTAGATGGCCTTGAACATTGTGCCGCTCTATTCGAAATGTACTCAATCGTAAATGCAGACGAATACATGGTGAAGTTTGTTGAAGCAATTAAACAATGTGGTGCTGAAATTGAAATAGCTGTTGATAAGCTTTCCACGAAAAAGCTAGCAGCGATTCGTGAAAATGCGATCAAAATTAAAGATTTAGAATCAGTTTGTGACGGTGTTCAACGTCAATCCATTAAAAGCTTATTTACAAATGAAAAAGATCCGATTCGCATTATTCAATATAAAGAAATTTATGAAAGTCTTGAAGACATCGCTGATGATTGCCAAGCCGTTGCCAACACATTAGAAACAATCATCATGAAAAATGCGTAAGGGGTCTTCCTAAAACATGGATACTTTATTAATTTTAACTATACTTATTGTTTTCTTTGCTTTAGCATTCGACTTTATTAACGGATTTCATGATACAGCGAACTCAATTGCTACTTCCGTTTCAACAAAAGCATTAAAACCGCGTCATGCGATTATTTTAGCAGCCACGATGAACTTTGTCGGTGCGCTGACTTTTACAGGTGTAGCAAAAACGATTACAAAGGATATTGTGGACCCATTTACTTTACCTAATGGTTCATATGTCATTCTTGCTGCCTTAATTGCCGCAATCGCCTGGAATTTAATTACTTGGTATTACGGAATTCCAAGTAGTTCTTCACATGCCTTAATTGGTTCTATTGCAGGCGCAGCCATCGCAGCCGCAGGCTTCGGTGCAATTAAATGGGAAGGATTTCTTAAAATTGTCCAAGCGTTAATTATTTCACCATTACTTGCTTTCGCTGTCGGTTTTCTTGTATACAGCATTTTTAAAGTAATTTTTAAAAACAACAATTTAGCAAAGACGAATAAAAAATTCCGTATGATGCAAATTGCAACAGCGGCTTTACAATCGTATACACATGGTACAAATGACGCTCAAAAAGCGATGGGGATTATTACAATGGCCCTTATGACTAATGGATACGCTACCACAAACGATATTCCATTTTGGGTTCAATTATCCTGTGCACTAGCTATGGGGCTTGGAACATCAGTTGGTGGTTGGAAAATTATCAAAACTGTCGGCGGTAAAATTATGAAAATCCGTCCTGTTAACGGAGTTGCTGCTGATTTAACCGGAGCAAGCGTTATTTTCGGGGCAACAGCTATGGGAGTACCAGTAAGTACAACACATGTTATTTCATCTTCTATTCTTGGGGTAGGTTCCGCTCACCGTGTAAAAGGGGTTAAATGGGGCACTGCACAAAGAATGATTATCACATGGTTTATTACATTGCCGATTTCTGCTACTATCGCAGGGTTGACATATATCATCATTAATTTCTTATTTTAAGTAAAAAATCCTTTCTAATTCTTTTTAGAAAGGATTTTTTTGTATGAGTAAATATGGTAAAATCAACTAAAATTCAACCCGATAGTATAGAACGCGAGGGGCAAAACGTATGACAGAATATATGAACAACAGACATATTTTCAAAGATTTATATGGAGACTTAATGGAATTCGCTGACCGAATTAGTTCTGTTTTAGGCTGTCCAATTACAATAGAAGATGGCAATCATCGTTTACTCGCCTACAGCACCCATGAAGATACAACTGACCAAGCACGAATCTCCACGATTATCGGTCGCCGCGTCCCAGAGAAAGTCATTAATAGCTTATGGAAAGATGGTATTATTCCCGCTCTTTTAAAAGATGATACACCGATAAAGATTATGGCTATTCATGAGGTTGGTCTCGGCAACCGTGCGGCCGTCTCTATTCGGAAAAACAACGAAATTCTCGGTTTCATTTGGGCATTAGAAGCCAATAAACCATTTAACGAAGAAGATTTAAACTTCCTACAGTTTGCCGCAAAAGAAGCAAAAAACCAACTTCAACAACTTCAATTAAAGAAAAAAAGAACAGAAGCCAGTCAACAAGAATTTTTATGGCGTTTAATCACTGGACATTACCAAGATGAAGCAGAAATTACCGCTAACTTCAAGAAACTTTCGCTTTCTACACCACAAAATTTCGCCATTATCGTCTTCGAATTTCCACAGGACATTACTAGGGAAAGCGAGCGTTATATTTCCTATATGCTAACAACCTCTCAAAAAATAAAAACTTTTTTATTTACGGTTGACCAAAACAAACTCATTATTTTAACTGGCACAGAACGAACCAATGATGCTTCCCTCTCTTCATCTAGTTACGAATTTATCCCGTTTTTTATTTTAGAAATGAGGAAGCGCTTCGGTGTAGAACCTATTCTCGGCGCATCAGGTCATTGCTATCAACAGATTGAAAATGTCAGGCTTAGTTATGAGGAAGCACTATACACATTAAAATTAAAACAGATTTTCCTACTAGAATTAGCTTCGGTTCTTCACTATGAAGAATTAGGTATTTTTCAATTACTAGAAAAACTAAGCAACAAGAACGATTATCTCCCTCATCCGTGCATTCGCAAATTACAAGAATATGATGAAAAACACCAAACAGCATTATTGCATACCCTGACTGTATATTTAGGAATGGATGGAAATCCAAATGATGCATCCAAGCAACTTCATATACATGTCAATACACTTACTTATCGTTTAAAGCGCATAACGGAAATCGGGCATGTTCGACTGAAAGACCCTCTCCAAAAGATGTCAATCTTTTTAGACCTAAAGCTTGTACAATATCAACAAGCCGTAAAAAAAGAGTCTTTGTGAAATTCCACAAAGACTCTTTCTTACGTTCTTTCTTTTTCACAAACACGCCTTCCTCATTTCAAGCTTATAATATTTATATTAAGAATATTCAGAACAATAGGGGGACTGAAAAATATGCGTATAGGTATTCCAAAAGAAATCAAAAATAATGAAAATCGTGTAGCCATCACTCCAGCCGGTGTCATCGCATTAGTCAGTGCCGGTCATGAAGTATTCATCGAACAAGATGCTGGACTGAGTAGTAGTTTTACAAATGAAGCTTACCAACAAGCAGGAGCTGTACTTGTTGAAGATGCGTCTAGTGTTTGGGCAAGCTCCGACATGATTTTAAAGGTAAAAGAACCAATTGCAGAAGAATATCAATATTTCCGTAAAGATTTAATTCTATTTACTTATCTGCATCTAGCAGCTGATTCAGCATTAACACAAGCATTAAAGAACAGCGGCGTTATGGCCATTGCCTATGAAACAGTATCCGTTAATCGCACCCTGCCGTTATTAACGCCAATGAGTGAAGTAGCAGGACGAATGGCGGCACAAATTGGCGCTCAATTTCTTGAAAAACCAAAAGGCGGAAAAGGAATTCTTCTCGGAGGAGTGCCTGGTGTCAAGCGTGGAAAAGTCACGATTATCGGCGGCGGGGTCGTTGGAACAAATGCAGCGAAAATCGCTATCGGCCTAGGAGCTGACGTCACGATTCTTGATTTAAGCTCAGAGCGTCTTCGCCAACTGGATGATATATTTGGAAACCAGCTGACTACTTTAATCTCTAATCCTTATAATATTAGCGAAGCGGTAAAAGAAGCTGACTTAGTTATTGGCGCCGTGTTAATTCCAGGAGCAAAAGCACCAAAGCTTGTCACAGAAGAGATGGTTCAATCAATGTCACCAGGTTCTGTCATTATCGATGTAGCGGTTGACCAAGGAGGCATTTTTGAAACGGTTGACCATGTTACAACACATGATTATCCAACGTATGTCAAACATGGTGTTGTACATTACGCAGTTGCGAATATGCCTGGTGCAGTTCCACAAACTTCCACAACTGCATTAGCGAATGTCACAATCCCTTATGCTTTACAAATTGCTAATAAAGGTGTCATAAAAGCCATTCTCGAAAATGACGCACTTGCACAAGGAGTAAACGTAGCGAATGGCGAAATCACCTTTGCCGCCGTCGCACATGATCTTGGTTATACGTACGTACCTGTTCAAGATGCAATAAATCCGAAAAATATTAGTGCTTAATAAACAAGGAAACCCCACTGTAAGTTTAGTCTTCGCGGGGTTTCCTTTTGCTTTATCCCAACACTTAACGGGCAGTAAGACCCCCACTGATGGAAGTTTCACTTTATCGTTAAAATACATTATGTATCAGCGAGAACCCCTATTAAGTTAAACGGGAAAAATCAATGATCCTTTAAACCTTTTGTCTTGCTCGTACAAGCTTTCATCGCTTCTAAAATCGAAGCTCTAAATCTATTTTCTTCTAATGCAGCGACTGCCTGAATGGTTGAGCCGCCTGGCGTGCATACATCATCCTTTAACATACTAGGATGTTGCTCGGTTTCTAATACCATTTTAGCCGCACCTAGTACTGCTTGCGCTGCCATGCGATACGCTTGTCTTCGTGGAATCCCATCACGAACTCCCCCGTCTGCTAACGCTTCAATAAACATATAGACATAAGCTGGTGAAGAACCACTAATCGCAGGTACAGCATCCATTAATGCCTCTTGAATTAACTCTGCTTTACCAAAACTATTGAATAAACGTTCTACTTCTACTAATTCTTTTTCCGTCATTTCCTTGTTTACACTCATTGCCGTCATCCCTTCTCCAACTAACGAAGGTGTATTCGGCATTGTCCGAACGACTTTCACTTTCCTGCCTACCCCTTTTTCAATTTGTTCAATACTCACCCCGGCAGCCATCGTAATAATCGTGACCTCTTCCTTTAGAACAGATTTTATTTCCTTCAATACATCCTGGTGAAGGGCCGGTTGAATCGCTAAGAAAAGGTAATCAGCGAACTTGGCCACCTCTTGATTATTTAAACTTCCTTTTATCCTATATCTTTGTTCAACTTTTTTAAGAGTAGAAGCTGTTGAGGCACTTACTTTTATATCAGCCGGCTGTATAACTTCTGCTTTTAACATCCCTTCTATCATGGCACTTCCCATTTTTCCACAGCCGATAAACCCAATTTTCTTGTCCATCTACATTCACGTCCATTCTTTCCTTATCTCAACCTTCATTATATCCAAACAAAGCTGAATTTTAGAACTGATTCCCTTTTTGTTAAAATACAGTTGAGACATTCAAATAGGAGGATACTATGAATTATACTCAAGGTCTACCTGCTGACTTTTTTCAACAACCAACCCTACAGCTTGCTCAATCATTGCTTGGCTGTCTTCTCATGAAAGAAACAGCAGAAGGAACAGCTTCCGGCTATATCGTTGAAACAGAAGCCTATATTGGACCGGAAGACCGTGCCGCTCATAGCTATAACAATCGACGGACAAAACGGACAGAGGTGATGTTTGGAGAAGCAGGCTTGATTTATACATACAAGATGCACACTCATACATTGGTGAATGTTGTCAGCGGCCCACTTGAAAAACCAGAGGCAATCTTAATTCGAGCCGTCGAACCTTATATGGGCATTGACTTAATGCAAATAAGACGTGGTACAGACAATCTAAAAAACTTAACGAGCGGACCCGGCAAACTAACGAAAGCATTGGGCATCACGATGGAAGATTACGGACATTCTTTTTCAACCCCTCCCCTAGTTATTGTCCAAGGGAAAATTCCAGATGAGATTTCATCTGGAGCTCGTATCGGAATTGACAATACAGGGGAAGCGAAGGAATATCCTTGGCGTTTTTGGGTTACTAATAACCCCTTTGTATCACGTCATCGAAAAGGCACCTCTAAATAGATTTTTCTCATTCTTTCTTACCTATTTAATCTAGCTAAAATAAAAAACGTACCTGAAATAGTTACTGATTATAACCATTCAGATACGTTTTTATCATTAATTTGAAGACACGCCTGCATCTGCAAAAGTTGCCATTTCTTTAAGCGCAAGTGTCGCTGCTTGCAAAATCGGAAAAGCAACAGCGGCCCCTGTTCCTTCACCTAATCGCATGCCTAAGTCTACAAGCGGTTTCTTGCCTAGTAATTCAGCTGCCGCTTTGTGACCTGGCTCAACCGACTGATGACCAACAAACATATAATTAGAAGCACCTTCTGCAATCATGTTAGCTATTAAAGCAGAAACAGTCGCGATAAATCCATCAACAAGAATTGGTACACGATGACTAGCTGCCGCAAGCATCGCTCCAGCCATTCCTGCAATTTCTAAACCGCCAATTTTTGATAAAAGATCAATTGGATCTTCTGCATTCGGTTGTCTATTATGAATCGCTTCTGTAATGACTTTTTGCTTATGTAAAACACTCTCACTTACAAGTCCTGTACCAAAGCCAACAAGCTTCTCCATATCTTGTCCGCTTAAAACGGCGGTAATTGCACTGCTCGGTGTCGTATTGCCGATTCCCATCTCACCAAGAATGAAGCACTTCACTCCTTTGGCAAGCATTTTTTCTCCTTCTTCATAACCGACTTTCAGCGCTTGAATCGCTTCTTCACGCGTCATCGCTTCTTCTCTATAAAAGTTGCCTGTACCACGGCGTACTTTTTTAGATGTTAAACCTTCTGCTTCTATATCTGAATCAATTCCGATATCCACAATCGCAAACTCGGCACCAATCGCTCGGCTAAATACATTAATCGCCGCTCCACCATTTAGAAAATTTCGCACCATTTGCTCGGTTACTTCTTTTGGAAATGCCGACACACCTTCCGCAGTAATCCCGTGATCTGCAGCAAACACAATCACACCTGGTTTTGTTACTTGCGGAAAAGCTTCCCCTGTCATTTTTCCAAGCTCAATCACTAATTCTTCTAATCTCCCTAAACTGCCAGGCGGTTTTGTTAAAGTATCTAAATATTTTGTTACCTGTTCCCCCATTGCTTCATCAAGCGGTGGAATCTTAATTTCTGACACAAATTCTTCCGTCAATTTTATATCCTCCTATGCCAAATCCATATAACTTGAAGACATTTTCATGTACAATCTCATCTCATTTTATCATGACTCGTCAAGGAAGGTAAAACAAACACTTTGGGAAGCATTTTTCACTAATGGCTGGCGATTTCGGAGTACTACTTCTTACCTCTGCTTGCACATCCCCATCAAGCTCAATTGACTTGTGATGACATTTCCTCATTTGTTTGAACAGTTTTTAGAACAAGGATCTACGGGGATACAATCGTAAAAAATGTTAAAATCAACCTTCGTCAATTTAGTATATTGGTAAGTATTTACATGCCGATTAAAACCCTTTAGATAAGGGAAAAAAGAAATGATAGGGCCATACAATTTTGGCGATAATTCTAAGGGAGGTGTGGAAAGGTGCTTAACAATGAGAAGATATCTGTACGTCAATTTAGAGTGTTAGTAATCTTGTTTACGATTGGAACAATTATATTGCAAGCCCCTGTTGCCGAAGCAAAGCGAGATGCTTGGATTGCGGTCATATTTAGTGCGGGATTAGGACTATTGGTAATTTGGTTGCTTAATACGATTGCTTTATTATTTCCTACTATGAATTTTGTTCAAATCATTGAGACACTTTTCGGAAAATGGTTGGGAAAAGCCATTTCTCTTTTCTTTCTTTCCTTACCTTTCGTTTATACGGCTGAAATGTTATATTATTCAGGAAATTTTCTCAATACACACCTCCTGCCAGATACACCTGTAGAAGTGCTTTATATCCTGACAGCCATTATTGTCGTAATGGCTGTCCGCCACGGACTAGAGACATTTTCACGGACCGCAGAACTTTTATTTATCGCCTTTATGATTCTTTTTTTATTATTGCTATTTATTTCTCCTCAAATTAAGTTTGAAAACATACAACCTGTATTGGAGGATGGCATAAATCCTTTGCTGCACCCAACCATACAATTATTAGCGCTTTTCGCTTTCAATGCTGTTATTTTATTAATGATTTTCCCCTCCGCTGTGAATCAACCGAAAGAAGCTCAAAAATCATTTTTTATTGGAAATCTAATGGGTATTTCTATCATTTTAATTATAACCATATTATCTATTTTGGTTCTTGACCCGTATCAGATTGAAAGAAGACTATACCCTAATTATGCAATGGTCAAAATGATAAATATTGGTGACTTTCTACAACGAATAGAAGTAGTCATAGCAACCATGTGGATTATAACAGTTTATTGTAAGACGGTTCTTTATTTTTATGCTACTTGTTTAGGGATTGCACAAGTTTTAAATTTGAAAGATTATCGACCTTTAACTTTACCTTTAGGAATGATTATTGTGACTTTTGCTTCAATGCTCTTTCCTAATGTTATTGAACAGCGATATTGGGATAGTGAAATTGGTTTTGTATTCTCTTTAGTCATTGGTGGACTTTTGCCATTATTCATGTTAGGCGTAGCCATATTCCAAAAAAAACGTACATGAGTTAATCTCTCCCAACCCATTATGAAATGTAGTTAGTATAAAACAACCAGCAATAACCTAAATGTATTGAAAATTGGAAAATCGACATGCTAATAAGGAACCTAATAAGTCTACTTTCTGAAGAATCGAAAGACTAAGAAGGGGATAAAATGTATGAGTTTGTTTAAGAAACAACGAGGGAAAAACAACGTTAACCGCTCCTTATTCAAGAAAGACAATCAAAATAAGGAAACAAACGAAGACTTATTAAAAACAAACCTTCAAGAAAACATTCAACAGGTACAGCAACTGCTTGGAAATAGCAGTGACATCGTGATTAGAGAAGTCCAAATTGGCAAAGAGCGATTCATTAGAGCCTGCATTTTTTATACGGATGGATTGGTAGACACTAATGCTATTCAGAACTTTATCATGGAATCACTCCTATTAGATATCCATACCGATCAAGAACAAATGATAGCATCTCAACAGAATGTTTTACAAGTATTGAAGGAGCGCATCCTTGCAGTTGGAGATATACGAGATGTGACGGAATTCAATTCTTTATTCACTTCCTTGTTATCAGGGGATGTTATTCTCTTATTGGATGGCTATTCACAAGGTTTTACAATCGGTATGCGTGGTGGAAAAGACCGTGGTGTAATGGAATCCACCACAGAAACCGTCGTTCGGGGCCCAAAGGAAGGTTTTACGGAGAACTTGCGTACCAATACGGCGTTAATTCGCCGAAAAATAAAAACGCCCCAACTTTGGTTAGAGTCGAAAAAAATTGGAAAATTGACCAAAACCGATGTAGCGATCATGTATATCGATGGAATTGTGAATGACAAAGTCGTCGAAGAAGTGCACAGGCGTCTGGATCGGATCGATATCGATGGAATTTTAGAAAGTGGTTATATCGAGGAATTGATTCAAGATGAAACATACAGTCCTTTTCCGACTATCTATTACTCGGAACGTCCTGATGTGATTGCCGCCGAGCTTTTGGAAGGGAAAGTCGCCATACTAGTCGATGGAACGCCTATTGTTCTAGTCGTCCCGGCACTGTTCGTCTCCTTTATCCAATCTCCAGAAGATTATTATCAGCGTGCAGATATTAGCAGCCTTATTCGTTTGACTCGTTTTTTTTGTATTTTTATTGCTCTACTAGGACCATCCCTATATGTCGCCATCACCACGTTTCATCAGGAAATGTTACCTACTCCACTGCTGCTAAGTTTAGCCGCTCAACGGGAAGGGGTCCCCTTTCCTGCATTCATTGAGGCTACCATTATGGAAGTGTCGTTTGAAATCTTGCGTGAAGCTGGTTTACGCATGCCCAAGGCTGTAGGACAGGCTATATCTATTGTAGGGACACTCGTGATTGGGACAGCGGCTGTAGAAGCCGGAATTGTATCGGCTGCCATGGTAATCGTTGTTGCAGTCACTGCAGTTTCAAGCTTTGTACTTCCTGGCGCAACTATGTCTATGTCCGTTAGAATGCTTCGTTTCCCATTGATGGCGCTTGCCGCTTCGTTTGGCTTGTTCGGGATATTAGTCGGGGTCATTGCACTTGTACTTCACATGTGTAGCTTACGTTCTTTTGGGGTTCCTTATATGAGTCCTTTAGGTCCTTTTATCAGTAAGGACCTAAAGGATACGCTTATTCGGGTACCTCATTGGGGTATGTTTTCTCGCCCTCGCTTAATCAGCCAGAAAAACAGCAAACGTGAACAAACGTCAGCCCCGAAACCGCCACGGAATAAAGTGTGAGATTGACAACGAAGAAAGGAGTAATCGAAAGTAATGGCTGTTGCAGGAATCCTTCTCATCGTCGCGGTAATCATCGCGATTGATGTTCCTCCTCTGTTGAGGAAAAAATTTAAAAAGGAACTATGGATATTTTCCATTCTTCTACTATTCGGAACTGTGTTAAGCATTGCTCAAGCCTTGAATATCAAGATTCCTAATCCGATAGATTGGATTACAGCCATTTATAAACCGCTTTCCGACATGCTTGAGAAATTATTAAAGTGAAAATAGAAATAAATAAAGCGAAAGGAGTTTAATCTATGAAACGGAGCTTGACAATTCTGATCATGCTGATTGTATTTCTATTATTCACTACAGGTTGCTGGAATAGTCGTGAATTAAATGAACTTGGCATTACACTGGCCATGGGGCTAGATCGTGCAACGGACGGTCAATATCTTGTAACTGCCCAAGTAGTAAATCCAGGGGAAGTGGCCGGAAAAGGCGGTGGAGCTACTGGCCATTCACCGGTCGTCATCTATCAAGCGAAAGGAAAAACTGTATTTGAGGCTATTCGAAGAATGACAAAGGAATCTCCAAGAAAAATTTATCCCTCACATCTTCGAATACTCGTGATTGGAGAGTCTTTAGCAAAAGAAGGGCTTGGAAAACCATTAGATCTTCTCTCAAGAGACTGGGAACTTCGATCAGATTTTAATATCGCTGTAGCTAAGGGAATGAGAGCAGAAGATATCTTGAAGGTACCCACATCTTTAGAAAAGATACCTGCCAATAGTTTATTTAGTACTCTTGAAACTTCAGCAAAAGCATGGACAGCGACAAGTACCGTTAAGTTAGATGAATTGATCGCGAATATAGTAATGGACGGAAAACAGCCAGTGTTAACTGGAATCCGCGCCGATATAAAAGGCGACAAAAAAACAGCTTTAAGCAAACAGGATGTAGAAATGATTGATTCCCCTGCTCGATTACGCTTTCAAGAATTAGCGGTATTTGATCGAGATAAATTAGTTGGCTGGTTAAATGAGAAGCAAAGCATAACGTATAGCGTCATTACCAACAAAGAGCACAGTACAACTGTGAATATAACGTGCCCTAAAGGTGGAAAAGCTGTGTATGAAGTGAAAAAATCAAATACGGAAATGAAAGGAAAGGTAAATAACGGAAAACCGGAGATTGATCTACATATTTATGTCGAAGGCAATCTAGGCGAAGTAGAATGCCAAATCGATTTGACAAAACCAGAATCGATTGATCAATTAGAGGATAGTTATGAAAAAGAATCGGAGAAAATGTTTCAACAATCAATCAAACAAGTACAGAAAAATAATAAGGTGGACATTTTTGGATTTGGTGAGGCAATTCATCGAGCTGATCCTAAAGCCTGGGAACAACTCAAAAAAGATTGGGATAAACATTTTGAGAACGTACCTGTAAATATAAAAGTACAAGGAGAAATCCGACGCGTAGGTACAATTGGTAATTCACTCCTAGACAAATTAAAGTAATAGGCTTAGTTTGGGAATTCTCTTTAATAACAAAGAACTAGGATAGCACATAACAAGAAAGGAGGATACAATGGTAAAAAACGTTAAAATCAGCTCTCGTCAATTTGGCATTTTGGTGATTTTATTTTCAATAGGAACGACCATCTTAACTATTCCAACAACTATCATAGGAACGGCACAACAAGATGCCTGGATCTCAGCTATACTCGGTATAGGACTAGGTTTATTACTAGTAGCGTTAATCACTACCTTAGCAAGCCGCTATC
The DNA here is from genome assembly GCF_036962285.1 of Bacillus sp. JJ634. NCBI lineage: Bacteria > Bacillati > Bacillota > Bacilli > Caryophanales > Bacillaceae > Bacillus > Bacillus sp. JJ634. Next base: position 26,894 of record NZ_JBALMU010000044.1, on the reverse strand, counting down.
CGAATATGACATTGGTCGAAATCAATGAAAAACTTCTCGGAAGATGGTTAGGAAAGACCGTTTCTCTTGCGTTTGTTTTCTTTTCTTTTATCTCTGCATCAGGACTATTATTCCAAGTTGGGACTTTTTTGACGACACAAATAATGCCTGAGACACCCATCGAAGTGATTAATTTTATTTTTATGTGCGTCGTGATTATGGGAATTCGCCTTGGACTTGAAACCTTGGCTCGTTCAGCCGAGATTTTCTTTGCTTTTTTCATTACCGTATTTATCATTTTGGTCGTTTCTATTGCTCCTCAAATCGATTTTCAGAACATACAACCTGTATTCGAAGTGAGAATGAAACCCATTATATGGTCAAGCTTAATTTTTGTCAGCATTTTTTGTCTGCCTTCTGTTGTATTATTAATGGTTTTTCCCGTTTCAGTAAATCAGCCTAAACAAGCCAAACAAGTCTTTTATTCAGGAATAATCATTGGGGGACTCTTGTTAACCATCATTATCATTTTATGCATTTTAGTTTTAGGTGTTGATGCTTCTTCGAGACACATGTATCCAAGTTATGTGTTAGCCAGAAAAATCAATGTAGGAAATTTTCTCCAACGAATAGAAGCCCTAATGGCCATCATGTGGATTATCACGATTTATTTTAAAATGATCTTTTATTTTTACGCAGCGATTATAGGGCTTGCCCAAACATTAAATGTAAAAGACTATCGACCACTTGCTTTACCATTAGGGATGATTATGGTTGTCATGTCCCTGACCTTACATCCTGATAGCCTCGATTATAATCAATACAATAGGGGCATTTTCATGGTACACGCTTCAACCTATGGACTATTTCTTCCTCTATTATTGCTGGGAATCAGTCTATTACGAAAAAAAAGAAAGCCCCCTAAGTCCATATCGACTTAGGGGACTACCTCTTTATGAATAATCGTTTAAACATACTGCTGATCTTCTTGTTGCTTGAAAAAACTCTTCATTGCATGAAAAACATCGGATTTTTGCTTTAAAATATAATAGTAAAACTTCTCATTATTAATATTTTTATAGGCAGTCATTAAGGTAGAATGGCGATTATACTGATTTACTTCCCCATATCCGAACATATTCGAAATCTTCATTAACTCCTCAACAAGCTTCACGCAACGAACATTATCTGAAGTCAAATTATCTCCATCGGAAAAATGAAACGGATAAATATTATATTTAGCGGGGTCGTACTTATCTTCTATGATTTCCAAAGCTTTACGATAAACGGAGGAGCAAATGGTTCCTCCACTTTCACCTTTTGTAAAGAAATCATCTTGTGATACTACTTTCGCTTCCGTATGATGCGCAATAAATTCAATTTCCACTGTTTCATACTTTGTCCGCAAGAAACGGGTCATCCAAAAGAAGAAACTACGTGCCATATACTTCTCCCAAAGTCCCATAGAGCCTGACGTATCCATCATCGCTAACACAACAGCTTTAGAGTCCGGCTTTTGAACCTCATTCCACGTTTTAAATTTAAAATCTTCTTTGTAAATCGGATGAAAACCTGGTTTACCGCTTAACGCATTCCGTTTAAAAGCAGAAATCATCGTTTTCTTCTTATCAATATTCCCCATTAACCCTGTTTTACGAATATCATTAAATTCAATATGCTCCAATGTATGCTCTGCCTGTTCTTTTTTCTGAAGGTTAGGCAACTCTAGTTGTTTAAATAAAGCCTCTTCTAATTCCATCATAGATACTTCAGCTTCGTAATAATCTTCACCAGCTTGATCTCCTGCTCCTTTTCCTTTTCCAGGGCCGCTTTCAGATGGAGAGCCATCACGCGCAACAACATCCCCTACCTTGCTGCCCCCGCCTCCTTGACCTACATGCTTATTTTTATCGTAATTATAGCGGATCTTATACTCATCGAGAGAACGTATCGGAATCTTTACAACATCGCGACCATTAGACATAATGATACTTTCTTCAGAAATTAAATCCGGTAAATTGTTTTTGATTGCCTCCTGCACCTTTTCTTGATGACGCTGCTGATCATCATATCCTTTTCGATGGAGGGACCAATCTTCCTTAGAAATTGCAAATTGATGGTTATTTTCGTCCTTCATCTTCTTCCCCCTCAAAAACATTATGCACCTTTTTTGGCATTCCTTCATAAGATAGGTTAGTGTGATATGAATACAATCTTTCATTTTTGCCCATGATTTCCCTTGCTCTTTCACCGTAATAAAAGAAAAGTATTACTCTATCCTATGCAATAAAATCAATAAATTTACACTATTTTTCAAGATTAGACGATTGCCTATGCTCAAATGTTAACTAAACATGAATAAATAAAGATACAAGCCCTCTAAGCAAGAAATCACTCGACCTTACAGCCGAGTGATTTTTTACTTATTAATATTTTGCAACTTTAGGTGAAGTCCACCTTCCCCTCTACTTTTAAAGGGCCAGCCATAAAAGCTTCCGTTGCATTTGAATCGTCGTTTAGCAATTTGAATAAATTCTCAGCTGATAGTTTTAGAGTGATTTCAGGATGATAAGGCGTTCCCTCTAGCACTTTCACCTTACCCTCTTTAATCAGTAATTGAAATGAACCACTTTCTTCTAAATCAAACTGATACACACGTGCCCGCTTACCAAAAGTTTGCTTTCCATTACTATTTAGTTTCTCCGCTAATTTGTTCAACTCATCTAATATACTCATGCCAGCCCTCCCTTATTGGATTACAAGTCGATAGATAAGGAAACTTTTCCATCCCAAGCAGGCACTCTTATTTAACATACGTTTAAATAAGAATAACCCCCCACCTCTATTTGGCAGGGGAACATCTTCTGTTAGCGATTTAACAAGCTGCCTACATATCTCAATAACTCATTAGCAGAAGTTGAGTTATAGCCATGCTCTTCAATTAATCTAGCAATCACTTCATTTACTTTCTTCAATTGACGTTCATCCGGTGTTTTGGTTGACGTTGTAATCTTCACAACATCTTTTAAGTCAGCGAATAACTTTTTCTGAATCGCTTCACGAAGACGATCATGCGAGCTATAATCAAATCGTTTTCCTTTACGAGCATAAGCCGAAATACGAATTAAAATTTCTTCTCGGAACGCTTTTTTCGCATTTTCTGAAATGCCGATTTGTTCTTCAATAGAACGCATCAGCTTTTCATCTGGATTGATCTCTTCTCCTGTTAATGGATCGCGTAATCTTGTTTTATTGCAGTAGGCCTCGACATTGTCGAGATAATTGTCCATAAGAATTTTGGCAGACTCTTCATATGAATAAACAAACGCCTTTTGAACCTCATTTTTAGCAATCGCATCATATTCCTTACGCGCAAGTGAAATAAAGTTTAAATAACGCTCCCTAAGCTCGTTCGTAATCGAAGGATGCTGATCAAGTCCATCCTTTAAGGACATTAATACATCCAGCGCATTAATCGATGGATTTTCCTTTCTTATAATCGTCGAAGAAATGCGGTTAATCACATAACGCGGATCGATTCCGCTCATTCCCTCATCTTGATGTTCTTTTTTCAATTCACGAATATCAGCTGAATTAAACCCTTCTACATTTTCTCCATCATATAGACGCATTTTCTTCACTAAATCAATATCGCCTTTTTTAGGATCCTTCAGACGTGTTAAAATACTAAACATCGCGGCAATCTTTAACGTATGCGGTGCAATATGAACATTGGAAACATCGCTCTCACGAATCATTTTTTCATAAATTTTTTCTTCTTCCGACACTTTTAAGTTATATGGAATCGGCATCACAATAATCCGTGAATGAAGGGCCTCGTTTTTCTTATTAGAAATAAATGACTTATACTCTGTTTCATTCGTATGGGCAACAATTAATTCATCCGCTGAAATTAACGCAAAGCGGCCTGCTTTAAAATTTCCTTCCTGTGTAAGAGACAATAGGTGCCATAGGAATTTCTCATCACATTTCAACATTTCCTGGAACTCCATCATCCCACGATTTGCTTTATTTAACTCCCCATCAAAACGGTAGGCGCGCGGGTCGGATTCTGAACCAAACTCCGCAATTGTGGAAAAGTCAATGCTTCCTGTTAAATCGGCGATGTCTTGTGATTTAGGATCAGACGGACTAAATGTACCAATCCCTACTCGACGGTCCTCCGAAAGAAAAATTCGTTCAACCATGACATCTTCAATACGATTTCCATACTCTTTCTCCAGCCTCATTAAGTTCAATGGAGATAAGTTTCCTTCAATTCGAATACCATACTCTTCATAGAAATCATCACGTAAGTATTGTGGAATCAAATGTAGAGGATCCTCGTGCATTGGGCAGCCTTTAATCGCATAAATAGCACCTTGCTCCTTTAAAGAATATGACTCCAGCCCTCTCTTTAATAAAGAAACAAGCGTCGATTTCCCACCTGAAACAGGACCCATCAACAACAAAATTCGCTTACGAACATCTAGTCGCTTTGCCGCTGGATGAAAATATTCTTCAATCAAGCGCTCCAATGAATCTTCTAAACCAAATAATTGACCACTAAAGAAGTTATATCGCTTCACACCATTGACTTCTTCTATCCCAGCATCTTTAATCATGTTATATACACGCGAATGTGCAGACTGTGCGACCAAAGGCTTTTCTTTAAGGATCTCTAAGTATTCTGCAAAAGTCCCTTCCCACTTCAGCTTCTGTTCATCTTCTCTAAACTTTTCAATTTTTCTTAAAATGTCCATTACTGGAGCCTCCCCCTATCCCTTTATAGAGAATACTTAAATCTATGCGACAACTTTGACAAACATGTGCATAGTTTCAAAAGAGGTTGTTCAAACTACGATTGAATTGCGATAAAATCAGTAAATATTCTCTAACAAATTATACAAGCAATGGAAACAAATAATTCACATTTTTTGGTAACTGAGGTATACTACATGTATAAATTTGGACAATTCGGTTTAAAGGAGGACTGCGATAATGGGCGCAGGTACAATTATCATTCTTGCTGTAATTGTGACATTTTTATCCGCTATCTTTACTGCAGGTTATAACGACAAACCGAGTGTTAAATAAAAAAAGCTGAGTTGCCTATTTTTAGCAACTCAGCTTTTTTACTTTCTTTAACGCTTTTTCAATCCTTTTCCTTCCACGTACTCTTTCATGTACATACGGCTTTTTTTCCCTAACATATCAGCCATTTGCTCTGTCCATGTATCTTTACGCTTTCCTTTTGTTCTTCTATCATAATAACTTGAGATTGTTTCATTATATGCTTGTAACTGTTCAATGAATACTTGTTGGTCCGCTTGGTAGCCATTCTCATGATACACGTTAGCAAGCGGTAAACGCGGCTTCTTCTCAGAGCGATTTTTCGGATGACCGATAATAAGTGCAAATAACGGAAGCACACGATGTGGAATATTTAAAATTTCACTAACTGCACGTAAATTATTACGAATACCACCAATATAACAAATACCAAGATCCATCGATTCCGCAGCGATTGCAGCATTTTGTGCAGCAAGAGCGGCATCTATGCAACCAACCATAAACTTCTCTGTACTTTCAATCGACTCGGATAAATCTCGTCCTTCCATCTCGGCAACCATATCATGACGGTGTAAATCAGCACAAAAAACAAACACGTGCGCGCTTTTCTCTACATATGTTTGCGGCCCAGCAAGTTCAGCTAGCTGTGCTTTCTTCTCCGAATCCGATACCCCAATAATGGAATATGCTTGAATATAGCTTGAAGTGGATGCTGCTTGAGCACACTCCACGATTGTACGAATTTGTTCCTCCGTTACCGGCTTGTCCTCAAATGAACGAATAGAACGGTGATCTAGTATTTTTTCGATAATCTGATTCATCTTTATTCCCCCTGTACATTATGTATAAAAAACTGCAAGACGCCCGTAATTGGCGACAAACATAAAGCGGGTACTTCTGAAGGCGCTTTCTTCCTTTAGAAATACTTATCGAACCACTGACATACCTAGAGCTAACTAAACACATATCAAAAGCGCTTGACGCTATTGATTTCTAGCTCTCATCTTAGCGCTTTCTCTAAATACTTATAGAGAAAGCGCCCGCCGTCAACATAGTTAAAACGTGTGTGAAACCCCGATCTCACACATATGAGCGAAAAAATGAATGATGTCAGCCTTCTCTTATAATATCTAAATCACGATAATTTTGCTGTCTTAATGCTTCATATATTAAAATAGCTGCCGTATTTGATAAATTTAACGAACGCACCTTATCCGTCATCGGAACACGTAAACAACGATCCATATTCTCCTGAATTAAATCTTTCGGAAGGCCTGTTGTTTCTCTACCGAAAATAAAGAAGATTTCTTTATCTTGATTACTATAATCAAATGTCGTATGAGGCTTTTCACCAAATTTAGATAAATAGTAGAAATCCCCACCAGCATTTTTCTCAAAGAATTCATCCAGAGAATCATAATAATGAATCTTTACATGTTCCCAATAATCAAGACCCGCACGCTTCAAATATTTGTCATCTGTTGAAAATCCAAGCGGACGAATTAAATGTAACGTTGTATTTGTTGCCGCACAGCTTCTTGCAACGTTTCCTGTATTTGCCGGAATTTCAGGTTGATATAAAACTACATGTATGGCCAATTCCTGTTCACCTCTAGTATGAGTGTCTCCCTTCATTATATCATTAATCAAACCGACAAAAAAACGTTTCATCTTCCATCTAAAATTCTAAAAAACTTATATACAATATTTGGAGTATAACGAGTAGAATCTTCGTACGTCCAATAACGCCGGCGGCTGTTTACCGTATGAGCATTCACAAGCGGCATACCGTATATATCTTTTGCTGTTACAATGAGGGAGTGATCAAAACGGCCATCTCCTTCAAAGTCAATGCATATAATGTCTCCAGGGTTTAACTCTTGTGCATACGTCACTGCTTGCGTCCGAATACCTTTACCACCTGCCAAAAGCCTATAGAAACCATGCGCAGACGTCCAACTATAACTCCAGCTTTTTCCGCCCATCCACCAGCCTTTAGTTCGAGTGGGACTCCCCCACATTGGAATATTTCCCGCATGTAAGCATTGTGATATATAATTTGTACAATCATCCGCGAATTTATTATAAGCAGGATTAAACTCATTCCACCACCGCTCAGCATATTGAACCGCTTTTCTTCGATCGTACGTATACGTGATTCTTTGTACATCCTCTACCCTTTGCTCAGGCAGAAAAGTATCTTCTGAAATTAGCTCTACCTCATAATCATTCACAATGAGACCATTTTGAAACCTAGCCTCACGTTCTTCTATCTCTTCTTCAATAAAAAAAGTATCTCCTTGTTTAATTAAACATTGCAAATGAACTTGATAGGCCAGTACTGTATCTTGTCGATCATAAAACAAAGAATGCACTTTACCTGCTGCATGAACCCGAACAATATCGGCCTCGCGCTTCTCTAACAATTGCTTCTTTCGAAATGACTTCTCATCCGTTTGTTCCGCCCGCCTCTCATCACTCGATATATACTGCTCGATGCGTGTCTGTAATAATTCCTTCAATTGTTCCCTCAAGCTCAAGCCCTCCTTTATCACTCCTACTCAATATGTATGAGAGAGGGCTTGATTAAAAATACAAAAACTACATCAACGTTTCTCATTCGCTAACAGTATCTACAATCTAATTGTATAAAAAAAATCACTCTGAATAATACGAGTGATTTCCTCTACTTAATCCAACGCTTAACGAGCAGTAAGCTCCCACTGATCGAAATTTCACTTTATCAATGTGCCGCTAGCATTAACCCCTTCTTTATTTCTGCTAACACGTCTTCATCTTTCTCTTTATCTAATGCACTTTGTAAAATGCCTTCTGCTTCTCCTCCACCAATCTTTCCGATTGCCCAAGCAGCTGTGCCGCGAATGACAGGGCGAGGATCTTCTTTCATCACCTGAATTAATTCAGGCAAAGCCGTTTCATCTTTAAAATGTGCCAGCGCCAAAATTGCATTTCGTTGAATCGGCTTTTTTCCGCGCCATGATCCAGATACATGACCGTACTTCTCTTTAAATTCCTTATTCGAAATCGTCAATAAAGGCTTTAACAACGGTTTTGCAATGTCTGGGTCTGGCTCCATTTCTGCATGAATATGAAAATCGATGCCTTTATTTTTCGGACAAACCGTCTGACATGTATCACAGCCATACAAACGATTCCCAATTTTAGAACGAAATTCGTCTGGCAAGAAGCCTTTTGTTTGAGTTAAAAAAGCGATACAACGCTTTGCATTTAACTGTCCGCCTTGTACAAGTGCTCCCGTTGGACAAACATCTACGCATTTATTACATGTCCCACATTGATCTTCCATCGGTTGATCGGGTTCAAACGGTACATTCGTAATCAAATCACCTAAATATACATACGATCCAAACTCTGGAGTAATGATCATCGTGTTTTTCCCGCTCCATCCAATGCCAGCCCGCTCAGCTACTGCTCGATCAGACAATTCCCCTGTATCAACCATTGATTTCGTCAATGCATTCGGTATTTTCTCTTTAATAAACGATTCGAGTAATTGTAACTTCTCTCTCAACACAACATGGTAATCTGTTCCCCAAGAAGCTCGACAAAAAATACCACGTCGTTCTCCTTTTGTACTTAACGGAGCGTCCTTCATTTTAGAAGGATAGGCTAACGCAATGGAAATAATCGATTGCGGATGTTCTATAATTAACTCTGGCCTTACTCGCTTTTCAATATTTGGCTCCTCAAATCCAGACTGATAATTTAGTGTTTGCTGCTCTAATAAACGATTCCTTAACGAATCAAACGTCGAAGCCGTCGTAAAACCGATTTTATCGATACCAATTTCTTGACTATAAGCAATTAACTCTTTCTTCAATTCTTTCGTATACATCTCTATTCACCTTCGTACGTAAAAGTCTGTATTATGTTCAACCATTTCCATCTATGTTAAACTATTTTCAATCATTTTTGGAGGTGAAACACTTGGAAACAACCATTGCTGGCAATCTTAAAGAAAAAATTCCACACTTTAAAGTCGGAATCATTACATACAACGATATCGAAGTCGGACTATCCCCTCAAATGTTAAAAGGAAGATTACAACTATTTCAAGAATCTTTATACTTTGATCTTCAAGAAAAAGAATGGACGGCTTTCGACAAAATTCAGGAATGGAGAAATGTATTTAAATTAACAGGAACAAACCCGTCAAGATATCGCCCATCTGCAGAAGCACTGTACCGCCGCATCCAAAAACAAAATTATTTATCACCTGTGCATTCAGCCATCGATTTAAATAACTTCTTCTCCCTTTTATTCGAAGTACCTATTGGCATCTATGACCGTGCCAAGCTTACAGGAGATATAACGATTAAAATTGGGGAACATGGGGATACATATATGGGGCTTAACGGTCGAATGAACTCTATGGAGCATATGATTACGTCCGTTGATCAAGAAGGGCCTTTCGGCAGCCCATTTGTAGATTCCGAGCGTACAAAAGTAACGGAAGAAACAAAACAAGCCTTACAAATTATTTATTTCACTCCTTCTACTTCAATAGAAGAAGCCGATAAGCAAACAAAATCTTTACTAGATATGTTTCTGCAAATTCATGGCGGAAAAGGACATTACTCGATTTCAACTAATTAAATAAAAAAGCGTATCTCCCAAATCGATGACAAGGCGATACGCTTTTTCCCAACTATAAATATAGCAGTTTTTTACATTTATAAAATTTAAAAAACGCAAAGCTTCGTTCTCTCTGTGTAACGAAACTCTGCGTTATCAACGTATGTAATGGAGCGGGTGAAGGGAATCGAACCCTCATCATCAGCTTGGAAGGCTGAGGTTTTACCACTAAACTACACCCGCATTTTGAAGGTTTGTGTTGAACTTTGTCGAATCAACATAAGTAATTATATATCGAAGTTTATGAGAATGCAATAGCTTTATTAAAAAAAAGTAAAATTCACATAAAGTTTTGTAAAGCAGATTATCTTCCGCATACTTACTTCATCGCAATGTCACACAAATGGCACATAAAAACGGATTTTAGTGAATTCTCAGTGCAGCTAAAAAAGGACTTCGGCAATCATACCGAAGTCCTTTCCTTTTATTTATTCTTTAGTTCTTCAAGAATCGGATAAAGTTCTTCCAAATGAGTAATTTCATAATCTGGTACAACTTCATTGCGTTCTTTATTATGACGATTAATCCAAACTGATTTAATTCCTGTTCTCGAAGCACCAAGAATATCTGTCATTAAATTATCTCCGACCATAATAACTTCGTCTTTATTTAGACCAATTCGCTCTAAAGCATGTTCAAAAATCGTTTGATCAGGCTTTCCTCTGCCAAATGCCCCAGAAATGATAATTTCATCGAAATAAGGCACTAATTCAGACGTAATCGTCAACTTTGTATTTTGTAAATCTGGAGAACCATTTGTTAATAGCAATAATTTATATTTACCTTTTAGCTCATCTAACACTGTAAATGTTTCATCATAAATAAAAGGTTTTTTGCGACGCTCTGCTGGAAAACGCTCTGCGAGTTCCGCTCCAAATGCCTCATCGTCAATCCCTAAAGCCTTTAATCCACGTGTCCATGCCTCTTTACGATAATTCGGTACAATCTCCGCCATTTTGCGGAAATCATCTGTATCATCTAGGAAATTTCCCCATAGCCCTTCAAAAGGATTAATACCGATCATTTGTGTAAATTCATACGTCTCATATGAAGCATACAGCTCTCTTGCTTCCTTTCGAACCGCTTCTTCAAACTCTTCAACATCTACTCCATATTTCTCTTTTGCCACAAGACATGTTGCTACAAACGCTTCTTTAACACTCTTTTGATCCCACAATAATGTATCATCTAAATCAAAAAATACTGCCTTCACCATAGCTGCAACCTCATTTCTTTCACAATAATCTCACTATTTTAATAATAAACTACACGAATGTGAAAATAAATAACTATTGAAAAAAAGATAGACGAGCTTAATGAAAGCGATGCAGAAATCCTCCTGCATAATCTCTAAAAAAGACCTCAACATAATCGTTGAAGTCCTTGATAACTCAATCATTCATTTACTATAAAGGCTATATGATATAACACTTCGAATTACCGTTATTATCCAATATACCCATCATAAAAAGTAAAAGACGGCAGAAATAAAAATCCCTGTTATACACATGATTACTAAACCATACCCCATAATATCCTTTGCTTTCAAACCGGCAATGGCTAATGCCGGCAATGCATAGAATGGTTGAATCATATTCGTCCAAGCGTCTCCCCATGCAACAGCCATCGCTGTTTTTGGTAAAGAAACTCCTAAGTCTTTTGCAGCCTCCAACATAACAGGAGCTTGTACAGCCCACTGTCCTCCACCTGAAGGAACAAAGAAGTTTACCAAACCTGCACTCCATAACGTGAACATATGGAATGTATTCTCATTTGAAATAGATATAAACGCATTGGATAAAATCCCAGCTAGTCCTGAAGCGGTCACAATACCCATTAACCCTGCGTAGAACGGAAACTGAATAATAATTCCACTTGCACTTTTAACTGAACTTGAGATGGCTTCTAAAAATAACCTCGGTGTCTTGTGCAATATTATCCCAATAAAAAGAAAGATAAAGTTCACGATATTAAGATTAATAACAAATCCGTTTTTCACGATATAATAGGCTAAAAAGGAAAGGCCTAATAAACCAATAAGCAAAGATAATATCTTACTGTTTTCTAAACGCTCAGCAGGTGTCAATTCAGCCTGTTCTACTGCACTTGCCTGTACACTATCTACATCTTCTAATAGCTTGCGATCAATCAAAAAAGCTTGTTCTTTTGAAGGCACCATAAATCGGTTTATAATTGGAACTAAAATAAGCAGCCCGATTACAACAATTAAATTAAATGGCGAAAAAAGAGTTTCACTTGTTGGAACAACCCCTATAAGATTTTCCGTAAAATGACCAGGTGTAGCAATCGTTAATGCAACAGATGAAGATAATCCCCCGCTCCAAATAATAAATCCACTATAGGCACTTGCAATTAACAATCGATAATCGACACCATCGACCTTTTTAGCAATCTCTTTTGCAAACAACGCTCCAATGATTAGACCAAATCCCCAGTTAATCCAGCATGCAATTAGAGCTACAAGAGTAACGAGAATAATAGCTTGCCCCGGTGACTTTGGGATATTGGCTAAGTTCCCCAATAATTTCTTAAAAAATGGACTGCTCGCCATAACATGTCCTGTTACAACAATTAAAACCATTTGCATAGAGAATTCTAATAAATTCCAAAAACCATCTCCCCAGTAACCTACAATTTGAGCAGGTGTACTATCTGTCAAAAAAATAGCAAGACCGATGACAAAAAAGGTAAGCACAATAACAAGCAAAAATGGATCAGGCATATACCTTTGCATCAATCTGTTCGAAAATGAAATCATCGCCTTCAACTTATTCTCCCCCTTTGTTTATTTACTATAATTTTGTATATAAAAATAAGATGAAGCTACAAAATAAAAGGTGATACATCCTTATTCATCATCCAAGAAATTATTAGCAAAAAATATTTTTAATTATTTGGAAATACTAGAATTATCTTACTGGGATAACTTTACTATTTTAGTTATTGTAAGTAAAATAGTAAAAAAGAATAATAGTTATTAAAAAAATGAATAGAAGGGGTTTTTTATGGAGATACAACAATTAAAATGCTTAATAGCTGTCGCTGAACATCAAAGTTTCACTAAAGCTTCTTCTCATGTTCATTTATCACAACCATCATTAAGCAAAATCATTAAAAACTTAGAAGAAGAACTACAAGTCACACTATTTGATCGTACAACGCGACAATTAAAGCTTACAGACGCGGGAGAAATTGTATATGATTCGGCTCTAAAGCTTATTTCCACATTAGATGACCTTTCTGGACGTTTAGATGACTTAATGCATATGCCATCAGGTGAAATTAAAATTGGAATACCACCTTTAATCGGAACGCTATTTTTCCCTTCCATAGCTATTCCATTTAGAAAGCTTCACCCTAAAATTTCATTAAAATTAGTTGAGTTAGGAGCAAAACGTGTAGAAAGTTTAATAGATGAAGAAAAAATTGACTTAGGCATCAGTGTTCTTCCAACTAATACAGAAAAGTTTATTGTCCATCCCTTTACGAAAGATGAGTTTGTAATTTATGTCTCTCAACACCATCGACTAGCCCATAGAGACTTTGTCAGCCTACATGAATTACAGGATGAACAGTTTATTATTTTCAACGAACAATTTGCTTTACATGATCGAATAATCCAAGAGTGTCTAAATGCTGGGTTTAGTCCTCAAATTACATACCAAAGCTCTCAATGGGATTTGATTGCCGAGCTTGTTAAAGAAGGTTTAGGGATTACGATTCTTCCAAAATCGATTTATTCAAAAATAAATCACCATAATATTAAAATGGTCTCTTTAGTCAACCCAACTCTCATGTGGGAATTGGGAGTTATCACAAAAAAGGACTGTTATATCCCATTCGCAGCAAAAAAACTACTCAACTTTTTAGTGAATAATCCAGTCAATCAGTTAAAACAACTTAATAAAAGGTTAGATTAAACCATATTGTTGATAAAACGATTGGGGCCCCAGACCAAAATCAACAGCGTCCTATAACAAAACCTAATAAAAATACCGATATGAAAAGAACTACTTAAAACAGCAGCTCTTTTCATATCGGTATTCATGTAACTGTTATATTTGTAACTACTAAACTACTAATCCGCCATCCACACTTAAAATAGTTCCATTAATATACCCTGCAGTATCCGAAGCTAAAAATAAATAAGCCTCTGCAATATCTTCTGGTGTACCTAGCTTTTTAAGCGGCGTCTTTTCTTTCATTGCATCAATGACTTTTTGCGGTACGGTCGAGACCATATCCGTCGCAATGAAGCCTGGTGCTATGGCATTCACACGAATCCCTTTTGGACCAAACTCTTTTGCCCACCCTTTAGTCATCCCAATAATACCTGCTTTTGTGGCCACATAATTACTTTGACCAATATTTCCATATATTCCAACTACAGAAGAGGCATTTAAAATAACTCCCGATTTTTGATCCAACATAAATGGAGCGACAGCTTTTGTACATTTAAAGACACCTGACAAATTGACAGCAAGCACCTTTTCCCAAGCCTCTTCACTCATCTTTACAAGAAATCCATCATTTGTAATCCCTGCGTTGTTAATCAAAATATCTATTCTGCCATATGTATCAATTGTTGATTGAACCATCGTTTCTACTTGTGCAGTATTCGTTACATCGACTTGAAAGAAACTTACGTCATTACTTCCAAGGTCGGCTAATGCAGCTTGACCAGCCGCCTGGTCATAATCACAGATTACTACTTTAGCACCTTCTTCAAGAAATCTTTTGGCTGTTACTTTTCCAATCCCTTTCGCACCACCTGTAATGATGGCCACTTTTCCCGCTAACTTCACAGCCTTGCACCTCTTTTCTTAATCTTTATAAAGTGAGAGGACACTAAATCCTCCCACTCTACTTGTTTGATTATTCCATTGGCACCTTACTTAAATTTTATAAAGACTCAACGCTAGTTTTGTATTAGATTCCACTAAATCAACAAACCCTTTTTGAGCTGATTTCATTTGGTTTAAGAAATTTTCACGAAGGCTTTGTTGTTGAGTGATTCCTTTTTTAATAGAATCTTGTAATTGATCTTGGGATTGATTTAAAAGGTTAAAAGTTTCTTTCAAAGGAGTTACTGTAAATTGCTGAACACGAAGGCTCACCTCATCAAAGTGCTCATTCCATTTATCAAAAGTCTCCCCTGCTTCTTCACCGTAAAGCGTTTGAATATTTTTCTTTCCTACTACACGAAGTTCCTCAACTAATTTCTTTTGTTCTTGTTCAATTCTTGTTAAATCTTCCGTCAATTTCTCCCACACCTCTCTTTGATATCCGATTGCTTGAATTGACACATTCTCCACCTCTTTTTGAGAAGCATGAATTGTATTCAAACTATTTGTCCAGCTGTCCAGCAAAGAATCACCTAAATTACGAGCATCCTTATTATTTTGATCTTTTTTGTTTACTGCCATGATAAAAACCTCCTGAAAATAGAAATTTATTGTGATTGCAGGAATACTGCAAATTCACTTTATAAGTAAGTACAACAAGCATTAATTCTCCTCTTTATCATCATGATGCTGTGATAAAGATGTGGGTAGGAACATATCCATATAGATAGTAAAAAAGCGATTTAATATGGATTGATATTGTGTAAGCGAATCAGTGCAAGTTTGTAAGTAAGCCTCACCAGCCTCTGTTAATGAATAAATTCGCTTAGCTGGACCTCCCGTTGACATATCCCATTCAGACTTCACCATGTTCTCTTTTTCTAGCTTTCTTAATGTTCGATACACATTTCCTTGATCTACAGATGTAAATCCAAATCGAGATAATTCTTGAATTAATTTGTAACCATGTAAATTCCAACCTCTAAGACTTAACAGAAGAACAGGTATCATTAAGTTTTTGGGCATATTGTTTACCATATTCTCATCTTTGGATGCCGAATCTATAGAAGTGTTTTTCTTGTTTGTTGTCATTTTGTATCACCCACTCAATTTGTTAAATAGTCCTTATGTGTAATTTACACCTATGTGTTCCAATTGTCAATTAGTTTTGGTAAATATTTTAAATTTTACCTTTCCTTATTTTGGTTTAATTGTTATTATAGACTTGTAATATATTTCAAACAAAACTCATGGACGGGAGAGGGCATATGACTCAGCAAAAAAACTTAAACCCATTTGAATTGTGGAAAGACTTTTTTAATCAAAGCAGTAACATCATTGATGAAAATCTGAAAGACGAATCAACTTCTAAAGTAATGGGGCAGGTCCTTGAGATGAATCTTCTATATAAGAAGATGCTAGATGAAACAACAGAACAGTATTTCGAGCAAGTTAATATTCCAACTCGCACTGATCTGTCAAACATCTCAGCCCTAATTATCAACGTGGATTCGAAAGTGGATGATTTAGAAGATTTAGTTGAAGAAACTGCCTCTAATTTAGTGAGCCAGGTAGAATTAAAGCGAGAAATGACAGATGTAAAAAATAAAATTAAAACCCTAGACACTAAACTTAATGAAATTATCAATTTATTAACAAAAGAAACTACTACTACTAATAATAAAGTAGCCAGCAAAGAAACAACTAAGGTACAGCAAGGATAACTAAGTAATCTATAAAGATCGTTTACTATCTTTATGTACATAGTAACTAAAAGGAGACTAACAAAATGACAGAGTTAACTAACAAAGTAGCTATCGTTACAGGCGGTAGCCGAGGAATTGGTGCAGCAATCGCAATGGAATTAGCAAAAAACGGAGCAAAAGTTGTTATTAACTATAACCGCAGTGCGGGATCAGCTGAGCAAGTCATCGAAAGCATTAAAAAGATTGGCGGAGAAGCCTATGCGGTTCAAGCAGATGTTTCGAATTCAGAAGAGTCGGATAATTTAATAAAAGAAACTATTAATCATTTTGGTAGATTAGATATTCTTATCAATAACGCCGGAATTACAAGAGATAGCACATTCAAGAAGCTAAGTGAGGAAGATTGGAGAACTGTTATTGATGTTAACTTAAACAGCGTTTACAATACTTCTTCTATCGCTCTTCCATATCTTTTAGAATCAGATGCAGGAAGAATCATTAACATTTCTTCCATTATTGGACAAGCTGGAGGCTTTGGACAAACAAACTATGCTGCAGCAAAAGCTGGAATTATTGGGTATACCAAATCTCTTGCTTTAGAACTTGCAAGAAGCAGTGTAACAGTAAACTCTATCTGCCCTGGATTTATCGACACAGAGATGGTTCAAGAAATTCCAGAAAATATTCGTGAAAACATTGTCGCTAAAATTCCAGCACGTCGTTTTGGACAACCGGAAGAAATTGCACGCGGAGTTGTTTTCTTATGTAAAGACGGTGGATATATTACAGGTCAACAGTTAAATATTAACGGTGGACTTTATATGTAATTGTTTGAACATGCTATAAAACTCTTCATACTACAACGAAAGGTGTGGAAAAATGAGCAATACTAGTTTAAAAGAATGGACAGAATTCGCGAATTTAACTTTAGTACCTGAGGATGTTAAAGGTCAATATGAACGCTTTACGAAAGCAACGAACGTATTGGTAAAAGAACCCGAGCCAGAAGTAGGCCAGTCACCGAAAGAAGTGATTTGGACTAGAAATAAAGCGAAGCTATATCGCTACACATCTGAACAGCCTCGAAAGCATGCTGTTCCACTTCTACTCGTTTATGCATTAATCAATAAGCCATATATTCTAGATTTAACAAAAGGCAGCAGTTTTGTTGAATACTTAGTTGACCGTGGCTTTGATGTTTATTTACTTGATTGGGGTACACCAGGCTACGAAGACAAAAATATGAAAATGGATGACTATGTTCTAGACTATATTCCTCGTGCTGTTCGAAAAGTATTGAAAGCATCCAACGCAAAGGAAGTTTCAATTCTTGGTTACTGTATGGGAGGAACATTGACATCTATCTTCGCTGCTCTTCACTCTGAATTACCAATTCGCAACATCGTGTTTATGACGAGCCCATTTGATTTTGAAGATACAGGCTTATATGGTTCTTTCCTTGATGAGAAATACTTTGATGTCGATAAAGTCGTCGAAACTTTAGGAAATATCCCACCAGAAATGATTGATTTCGGAAACAAAATGTTAAAACCGATGGCAAACTTCTACGGACCTTATATCAGTCTAGTAGATCGAGCTGACAATGAACAGTTTATCAAGAGCTGGAAGCTTATACAAAAATGGGTAGGCGATGGTATTCCGTTCCCAGGTGAAGCTTACCGTCAATGGATTAGAGACTTCTATCAACAAAACAAGCTGATTAAAGGAGAACTTGTCATCCGTGGTCGTAAAGTTGATTTAAAAAATATCACGGCAAATGTCCTTAATTTAGCAGCTGAAAAAGATAATATTGCTCAACCACATCAAGTAGAAGCATTGATGAATGCTATCTCTAGCAAGGATAAAAAGTACGTGCTTCTTCCTACTGGACATGCGTCTGTAGCATTTGGACCTAAAGCTTCCAAAATCACTTACCCAACCGTTGCAGATTGGTTAGAAAAACGCTCATCATAAAGCGCTAATATCATCTGAATAAAAATAAAACAAGGGACAAAGTCATATTGTACTTGTCTCTTGTTTTTTTAAGCACTTGATTGAATTACGCACATGATTTTAAAAAATCCGTAACATATTGATTAAAAAGCTCCTTCTGTTCGATATTACTTAAGTGACCGGCATTTTTTAAAATCGCTGAATGTGCTTTCCTTAAAAACGCTTTCATTAAATAAATATTTACAGACGGTGTCACTTTATCATGCGTGCTTCCAATTAGTAATACAGGTTTTTGTATACTAGGAAGCATTGAAAAGTAATTGACTCCAATTGGAGCTTTGGCTGCTTCAATATAGGTGTCCCGTATATGAAAAGCCTTCTTAGCCTCCTCTTTATACACTTCATCATACAGCCCTCTTGTCACAATATGTTCAATTAAATCCTCTTCACCTTTTCGAAGAAGCTTAGATGATTCATTAATAATACTGCTAGCTAATACAGATGGTACATAAGATGTTGTATTTGAAAGGATAAGCCCCTTTACTAAATCTGGACGCTGCTTATATAGTTCCTGTGCGACAATTCCTCCTAAGGAAAATCCACATATGAACGCTGACGGAATCTCTAAATACTCCAATAAATCAATAATATCTAATGCGAAGTTCCCAACGGTAAGGCTTTCATTAATTTCCGTTTCTCCGTGACCTCTCATATCTGGAATGACCAATCTATACTGATTTGCTAAATCATGCTGCGGGATCCAAGCTTCCTTCTTGCTCCCTAAACCATGTATAAATACAACTGGCGTTCCTGTACCTAAATCGTTGTACTTTAACATTTTCAGTCCACCTTTCAAATGATGAGGCTTTAAAAATGAGTGTGGTCGAACTAGTCCTGTAAACGTTTTCACATTTACTTTCCAACTTCCATTACTCAACTCACCTTTTATATTGTATTACCAACGTAATCAAACCGTTAATTTCCTTTTTTATTATTTTATTGTATAACCGAAGAAATAATTTATAAAAAGTGTCTCAAATTCATAATTTCTTAAAGATGAAGATACTCTCGTTATTTAGAATATCCAAAAAACACCCAAATTATAATCGTATTTATATAAAATATAATTATTCTCTTACTTTAATCGAAATACAAAAAACGTCTCCCTACAAATTAATGTAGAAAGACGTTATAAAATAGCGATTAAAAGAAAAAACGATTCCTTCATATGAGGCAGATATTGACGATGGCAGTTACATTGAACAAACTTCCATATAAATGACCGATTCTCTCCTTATGTGAAAAACTACACGTTTTCCTTCTCAAATATATACAATTGTCCATTATTCGCCACTTTAAACTTCGGACCCTTAAATCCTCGGTTTAGTAATTCCTTCCGTATATAAATCATAATGGCTGCATGACTGACGATTAAAACATCCTCCCTGCCACTCTTTATTATCTCATCAAACACTCGTTTAATCTTCTCTTTTGTTTTTCGAATATCTGAACGAGTGTCCTTTTTTAAGTAAGCAAAAAAACGAACCCCAATTGCCCAGAAAAGAAAAGGCAATTTAATTTTGCCATTAAAAGTAGGAGCTGGAATTTCACAAAGATCATCAAGATGTATAATCTCCCCTTGATAAATGTGCTGCGCCGTCTTAACAGCTCGCGGTAGCGTACTTGAATAACACTGTTTCCATTCAATATTTCCTAAGTCACATTTCATATATTCAATATCTGCCACATCATATTCATCAAACCACTTTTTTAAATCCGCTGGTGTAGCCATCTTGCCTTTTGGCAAATCCTTTTGGACTTTAAAATGTCGTACTAAACCAATTTTCATTTCTCTTTCCCCTGTTCTCTAAACGAATAATTTATCTATATGATTAGACGTATGATGTGGTTTCTCTATTTCTATTCACTGACTATAGATAACTCTTGAATGTTACATATTTTTCTAAACCTGTATTTCCCACTAGGATCTGTAAATTGATAATCATTTAGTAATTTCTCCAGAGCCCCTTTTAATTGTTCCTCAGTGACATAAGCGTTTATTTCTTTTTTCCAATTCTCGTTTTCTATTAGAACAGTATATGGAATAGTCGTTAATACTTCCTCATAAATTCCAATTCTCTCATCAATTCCAAAGCTAGAATAGATACTCTCGCCTTGCTCCGCATAAATATAATCGGACTCTAGTTCCTCTACTAACACCTCAACAAATGCTTTTGCTTTTACAGACTTCACCCGAATTTCTGCCTTCGCCTTTACTTGATCAATGCGTTTATCTTGAATCCCCATCGTTAACTGGACATACACTGGTCCATACATCTGCTCAATATTTTCAAACAATTCTTCTTCTGATTGAAATAACATCTGCCATACCTCCTCGATTTCTCTCAATTATATAATAAATTACATCAGTAAAAAGTAAACAGACTCCACACAATTTAGTGTGAAGTCTGTTTTTTAACCTAGTTGATAGCGCTTAATGAATCATTAATTTTTTTCATTCTGGAAAACTAATTAATATCCTTCTAGGGAGCTAATTAGTTTGAACCAAGACAATTTCGTCAATAATCGGAATCTCCTTTTTTAATAAAGATGAGAGAGTCTCTTCCATTTTATTGTCGATTTCACAAATCGTGATTGCAGCACCATTGATTTTTGAACGTTCATTTGCCATACGGGCGATATTAAATCCATTTTGATAAAGAATCCTCGATAATTCGGCAATAAACCCTGTTCGGTCGGTATGGCGAATTACAAGTGTTGGCCGTTCTCCTGAAAATTTTAATGGATAGTCATCAAATTCCTGAACCTCTACTTTACCACCGCCTAAAGAGCTGGCCAATACCTTGACAGTACGTGAAGCCCCTGTCAATTCTACAAGAACTGTATTCGGATGATAGCTTCCAAGCACCCGTTTCGTAAATTCGTATTGTAAGCTATTTTCTTCAGCAATTTTTTTGGCATTTGGAATGCCCTCATCCATTGTAGATAACCCAAGAACACCTGATAATAGAGCTAGGTCTGTTCCATGGCCTTGATAGGTTTCAGCGAAGGAGCCCATCAATGAGAACTTTACATATAATGGAGTTTCGTTTAATAGCTGGCGGGCAATATTCCCGATTCGGACAGCTCCAGCTGTATGAGAACTCGAAGGGCCGACCATTACGGGACCGATAATCTCATACGCACTTTGGTATTTTGCTGGCCCAAGGCCGCTAGTTTTTTTGCTTAGAATCTGTTCCTTTAATTTTTGCCCTGTGGGAGTTCCGGCAAGACCGCCTATCCCCGTTTCTCTCAATGATTCGGGCATTTGCTGTCCTACTTCATGCATCACATGGATGACTTCATCTGCAGGAATGACGCTGGTTACCCCAGCTAAAGCCATATCTGCCGCAGCTTGGGCGGTAATTGCATGTAAACCGTTGCGAATGATGCAAGGAATTTCCACTAGTCCAGCAACGGGATCACAAACCAACCCCAGTGAATTTTTTAACGCAATTCCGATGGCATTTCCAACCTGCATCGGTGTTCCGCCGGCAAGCTCAACTAAAGTACCAGCTGCCATTGCGGTTGCTGATCCGACTTCAGCCTGGCACCCGCCAGCAGCCCCTGATATCGAAGCTTTATTTGCAATTACTAAGCCGAGGGCGGAGGCAGTGAATATCGACTGTACAATCTGCTCACGTGTAAACTTTCCGCTGTCAAGGGCGTGAACAAGTACAGCTGGCAAGATTCCTGCTGAACCAGCTGTTGGCGTCGCCACAATCCGCCCCATTGCCGCATTTACTTCTGATACTGCAAACGCATTCGCTGCGGCATTTAATGTGGTAGGATTGACAAAGGAATTCCCATCTTTAGCATACTGATAAAGACGGTTTCCATCCCCTCCTGTTAAACCAGTACGTGACATAACAGGACTCAGTGTCCCTCTGCGAACAGCCTCTTCCATCACCGTAAATTGTTCCGACATTTTTTCAATGATCACTTCTCTAGGATAACCTTTCTGATGTACCTCAGTTTTGATCATTAATTCCGAAATGGTTGTTTTCTCTTGATCTGCCAGTTCAATTAATTCTTTTAAACTTGTAAAAGACATGTGATCACTCCTAAAAAAAGACTGTCTCTATGCCAAGATGCATAAAGAACTGCTCGCTTTATTTACTCTTATCCAAGACATTCTATTATAACAGCTGCCAGGGCTTTTGCTGCGATTATTAGGGTATCTTCGTTAATGCCAATATTTCCTTTTCGTTAATGTTCGGATTATCCCTTGATTCTATTCCAGTTCATTTCACTTTTACGAATTTTACCATGCAAACTAACTTAATCCTTTAGTTGAAGAACAACAATCCTATAAACATTCATTTTCAGTGCTTTGTTTCTACCAGCTGTTTATACTTTAAATACGGCAAAATTTCCTATATATCTAATTGTGAATCATCAATATCAGCTATTTTTAATTCTTTATTCATATTATAGATTGAACTTCAATAAGAATGTATTTGATCATTTTAAATATGGACAAAAACCCAGACTTAGAAGCATCAATGAAACAGGTTCCATTTACCAGACTTCCAAATAAATACTGTCCTTGCGAGTTAGTACTAACCGTTCCTGCTAACTCAGGTCCTGTACCTAATACCCTGAAAAGCTGAACGGTAGCTCCTTCAAGAGGCTCGGTGATAGTGGAGTTTTTAACGATTCCAAAAATAACATTCTTTCTTCCATCTGGATCTTCTTGCATTGTGATAATTACACTTGTATTTCTATTTGCTTGTACAGTAATCGGAATTCTAATCGGTGTTAAATAGCTTGGCTCAGCAGCCGTAATAAAGTAAGATCCTACAGGAACCCTTGGGAAACTGAACTGTCCAGCGGCGTTACTATTCGTATGGTCAAATGGTACATTATTTGAAGTAAATATCATTATGGTCGCAAGCGGAATAGGCGTTCCATCTGAACGTCTAACAGAGCCAGTGATATTCCCGGCATCCATGGTCTCAGATGCTTGAGGACTGAAATTTACCGAGACTTCTTCATGTCCATTGATAGTCGTTAAAGGGCTCGGTGAAAGACCAAACGTTTCTATAATCGCCATTCTTTCATCTTCCTTGCATACATAGTTATGTTATTCTATGAAAATAAAATCCAGAAGGAATAGATGACTACCCTTTTTAAAATTTTTGATGTTCTTTACCTAAGCAAAACTAAAAAGTTTAGTTGGTAGCATAAAATATCACCTTGACATTGGTATATCGAAGTGACTGGATTGGTTTGTCAAATAAAATTTAGAATTTATAATAAAAAGGCAAAAAATAAGCCTTGCCGGACTATGCAAGACTCACTTAAAGTTATTTTCAATAAATTTATCTTCTTCTTCCTCGCTCATTATTCCGTAGGCCTTACCAATATTTCCGTTTTGTAATTCCCAAAAATAATTATGGTCTTGAACGATAGCATCAAAATCTCCTCGTTTCCAATTGTTCAAAATATTTAGAAGATTATCTTCGTACTCAAAATCATTTGTTTCGACTACATTTATCACTTCATGGATATTAGCCGACGTCATTGGAACTGCACCCCATTTGTCATCTGATGCAACTTTTTGATGTGTCATTTTGTGCATAACAGAGATTACTTCATATTCACCCGAATCGTTGGTAAGTCCTGTCTCAGAATTCACCCCACCGACTTTAGCAGTTTGTTTTTCTGACTCTTTCTTATCCTCTTTAATTTTGTCATACTGATGTTCCGACATACCTTCTGCCAAAGCTGCTTCTTTCTTTTCATATTCATGGGCGTTTTCCAAAACCTTGTAAAATGTAAAACTTCCAACGACTATAACTCCAGCAACAATTCCAGTAATAACAGCAATCTTTTTAAATTTTTGTTTCATGGTTAATTCTCCGATTATGTTTATTTTAGCCACCACAAATCCCCAACAAAAGTTGAGTTATCTATTAATCTCTATATTCATTACATTAACACAACTAGGGAACAAGCACACAGATATATGCAATTGATTGAATGCTTATGTCGCTATTCCTCAAATAATAAAAAAAGCCTATCAAGAAAAAATAAACCCCTGGAGACCAGGAATTTATTTTCGCTTATTTTCCATTGTTATTGTTGCCTAGTTATTCAGTTTCCAATAAAAGCAAAACGGATCTTCGTAACCTATCTCTTCATCAGTAAAAGTTGCTGTCCAATTTCCTTCTTCAACAATAACTGCTTTATCTTCTTTGGTCTTCATTCCATTCATTCCAGCATTCAACCCAGCAAAAATTCTATAAGGTAGGTGAGGAGATCCTCCACTTTCCCAATCAAAGCCATTCTCCATTTCCCCTAAAGCCATGTATAAATCTCTATCAAGATTGGCGTTTTTAGTTGGCAATAAGGCTTCAAGTTCTTTTGATTTCTTAGCTGTTTCTAATTTGATTTCTTAACATCATCCTTAGTTTTCATATTATTCTCTTGTTTCCGAGTTCGAATAGTATCATAAAAAGATGATCTCCAACTAGTATCTAACATTTAATCATCCTCTCCTTTCACCCTATAGTTCTACAAAAGGATCTATTTTCCTTCAATTTAAATTTATCAATAATAATGTTAAGTAAATCAATCATAAGTAGCAGTCA
Source organism: Bacillus sp. JJ634 (assembly GCF_036962285.1). NCBI lineage: Bacteria > Bacillati > Bacillota > Bacilli > Caryophanales > Bacillaceae > Bacillus > Bacillus sp. JJ634. The sequence continues at coordinate 1,985 of NZ_JBALMU010000044.1, read as the reverse complement.
CTACCAGTTCAGACCAAACTTACCACCGTAGTCAGTACGCTATTCA
>NZ_JBALMU010000044.1:1443-1896 GCF_036962285.1 Bacillus sp. JJ634 | reverse complement strand
CCAAATCAATCATAATAGATCTTCAGGACGATCATCGTTATTCTCATCAAAAGGATCTATCTTATCAAAGCGATTGTTTGCAATTTTATTCCCTCTTTTTTACGAATAAAATGTTTGGTGAGGAGTGTCCCTTCTTTTTTTAATATTCGTTTATCCAGAATGTAAACTCCCCGTACCTCTCACCTTTTAATTAATCCTTATCCATCGATCTCCTCTGCTGCTTTTTTTGGATCAGGCAAAATTCTGACACCTTGGAGCGTATTCATATTAACTAGTACTTTTCACTAATACTAGGATGCCTTGTCCAGAGAAGCAGCAAAAAGTAAGAATTAGCTAATAACTAGTCACACAAATGTAAACTAATACATAAAAGTTTACTTTCAAAACACTGATTTAATTGACTTTATTCCATTACCAGTGATATTGTTAAATCACTAAGAAAAGTATACATTC
>NZ_JBALMU010000044.1:0-1377 GCF_036962285.1 Bacillus sp. JJ634 | reverse complement strand
GAACATTTAATTGACGTTCAACCTATTAGATCATTGGAAAAATTAAATGATATGAAATGGTCGTTGAAAAGACATTGCAGTGAAAGAGACTACATATTGTTCCTATTAGGCATTAATACCGGTTTACGTGTATCTGATCTATTATCGTTAAAGGTAAAGGATATTAAAGGTAAGATGAAGGTTATTATTAAGGAAGGCAAGACAAAGAAGCCTAGAACAATACAGCTTAATAATGTATTTAATGAATTAGCAGCTTATATTGATACTGTTGATAGTGAATGGCTGTTCCCTTCACGTAAAGGTGATAAACCTATAAGTAAAATACAAGCCTATAGACAGCTTAATAAGGCCGCAGATATGGTAGACATTGAAAGTGTAGGTACTCATACCATGCGGAAAACGTTCGGGTACTGGTTCTATAAACAGAGTAAAGACGTGGCTAAATTACAAATAATCCTTAACCATTCACACCCTGAAATTACTTTAAAGTACATTGGAATTACTGATGAAGAAATAGAAGACAGCTTAAACAACTTTGTACTATAGGAGGACGGAAAAATGACACTAACTGAATACAATGCAAGATATGAATATATCATTCACAGTAATATTTCTGACAGACAAAAGGCGCTGAAATTAGCTGATTTAATGACTGATATGGAAGGACAACTAGGAAATGAAATAGGAGAACATCAGAATAAAGAAGTAAATGCTTTGTATAGAAAAGTATCTCTTCTATCCAACTTGTTATAATCGAGCTTGAGACCTTGCCTTATGTGCAAGGTTCTTTTTTTGTGCTTACTAAACCGTATAACTAAAGTCGAAATGAGGTTAATATTTCGTTTTCCTTATCGTTACTCATCCCCTTTTTGCGCGTCGTTAACGAGCCTTTAACAGAACACGCGTGGTCGGCAACTCCCTTCCTTCCCTTATACTCTCCCCTTTCCATTCTCACCTTAAATATTTCTCAAACAAAAACGAAAAAATATTTCAATTTACCGCGCTTTCGATACAACTTTTTCGTATTTATGGACTTAATCGTGTGCAGACAAAAAAAAAAGATTCCTACATTTCTGTAAGAATCCTTTTTTCTTAACTTTTCTTCGACCTATTGATACCGGTGGCCGGGGTCGAACCGGCACTCCCGAAGGAACACGATTTTGAGTCGTGCGCGTCTGCCAATTCCGCCACACCGGCATTGTTGGAGGCGGCAACCGGATTTGAACCGGTGATAAAGGTTTTGCAGACCTCTGCCTTACCACTTGGCTATGCCGCCAACTTTCTGGAGCGGAAGACGGGATTCGAACCCGCGACCCCAACCTTGGCAAGGTTGTATTCTACCACTGAACTACTTCCGCAAAAATGGCTGGGCTAGAA
>NZ_JBALMU010000043.1:1681-4642 GCF_036962285.1 Bacillus sp. JJ634 | reverse complement strand
ATAGGAAAAGACTATCATTGAAAACAATAGGTTAAGTCCTCGACCGATTAGTATCAGTCAGCTCCACGTGTCGCCACGCTTCCACCTCTGACCTATCAACCTGATCATCTTTCAGGGGTCTTACTAGCTTGCGCTATGGGAAATCTCATCTTGAGGGGGGCTTCATGCTTAGATGCTTTCAGCACTTATCCCGTCCGCACATAGCTACCCAGCGATGCCTTTGGCAAGACAACTGGTACACCAGCGGTGCGTCCATCCCGGTCCTCTCGTACTAAGGACAGCTCCTCTCAAATTTCCTGCGCCCACGACGGATAGGGACCGAACTGTCTCACGACGTTCTGAACCCAGCTCGCGTACCGCTTTAATGGGCGAACAGCCCAACCCTTGGGACCGACTACAGCCCCAGGATGCGATGAGCCGACATCGAGGTGCCAAACCTCCCCGTCGATGTGGACTCTTGGGGGAGATAAGCCTGTTATCCCCGGGGTAGCTTTTATCCGTTGAGCGATGGCCCTTCCATGCGGAACCACCGGATCACTAAGCCCGACTTTCGTCCCTGCTCGACTTGTAGGTCTCGCAGTCAAGCTCCCTTGTGCCTTTACACTCTGCGAATGATTTCCAACCATTCTGAGGGAACCTTTGGGCGCCTCCGTTACCTTTTAGGAGGCGACCGCCCCAGTCAAACTGCCCACCTGACACTGTCTCCCACCCCGATCAGGGGTGCGGGTTAGAATGTCAATACAGCCAGGGTAGTATCCCACCAACGCCTCCACCGAAGCTGGCGCTCCGGCTTCACAGGCTCCTACCTATCCTGTACAAGCTGTACCAAAATTCAATATCAGGCTGCAGTAAAGCTCCACGGGGTCTTTCCGTCCTGTCGCGGGTAACCTGCATCTTCACAGGTACTATAATTTCACCGAGTCTCTCGTTGAGACAGTGCCCAGATCGTTACACCTTTCGTGCGGGTCGGAACTTACCCGACAAGGAATTTCGCTACCTTAGGACCGTTATAGTTACGGCCGCCGTTTACTGGGGCTTCAATTCAAAGCTTCGCTTGCGCTAACCTCTCCTCTTAACCTTCCAGCACCGGGCAGGTGTCAGCCCCTATACTTCACCTTGCGGTTTCGCAGAGACCTGTGTTTTTGCTAAACAGTCGCCTGGGCCTATTCACTGCGGCTCATCTGGGCTTTAACACCCTAATGAGCACCCCTTCTCCCGAAGTTACGGGGTCATTTTGCCGAGTTCCTTAACGAGAGTTCTCTCGAACACCTTAGGATTCTCTCCTCATCTACCTGTGTCGGTTTGCGGTACGGGCACCCTACATCTCACTAGAGGCTTTTCTTGGCAGTGTGGAATCAGGAACTTCGGTACTTTATTTCCCTCGCCATCACAGCTCAGCCTTAACGGAAACGGGATTTGCCTCGTTTCCAGCCTAACTGCTTGGACGCGCATATCCAACAGCGCGCTTACCCTATCCTCCTGCGTCCCCCCATCGCTCAAACGATGTATAGGTGGTACAGGAATATCAACCTGTTGTCCATCGCCTACGCTTTTCAGCCTCGGCTTAGGTCCCGACTAACCCTGAGCGGACGAGCCTTCCTCAGGAAACCTTAGATATTCGGTGGAAGGGATTCTCACCCTTCTTTCGCTACTCATACCGGCATTCTCACTTCTAAGCGCTCCACCAGTCCTTCCGGTCTAGCTTCAACGCCCTTAGAACGCTCTCCTACCACGGACATCGCAGATGTCCATCCACAGCTTCGGTGTTATGTTTAGCCCCGGTACATTTTCGGCGCGGAGTCACTCGACCAGTGAGCTATTACGCACTCTTTAAATGGTGGCTGCTTCTAAGCCAACATCCTGGTTGTCTAAGCAACTCCACATCCTTTTCCACTTAACATAAACTTTGGGACCTTAGCTGGTGGTCTGGGCTGTTTCCCTTTTGACTACGGATCTTATCACTCGCAGTCTGACTCCCGAGTATAAGTATTTGGCATTCGGAGTTTGACTGAATTCGGTAACCCGATGGGGGCCCCTAGTCCAATCAGTGCTCTACCTCCAATACTCTCAATCTCGAGGCTAGCCCTAAAGCTATTTCGGAGAGAACCAGCTATCTCCAAGTTCGATTGGAATTTCTCCGCTACCCACACCTCATCCCCGCACTTTTCAACGTGCGTGGGTTCGGGCCTCCATTCAGTGTTACCTGAACTTCACCCTGGACATGGGTAGATCACCTGGTTTCGGGTCTACGACCTCATACTCATTCGCCCTATTCAGACTCGCTTTCGCTGCGGCTCCGTCTCATCAACTTAACCTTGCATGAAATCGTAACTCGCCGGTTCATTCTACAAAAGGCACGCCATCACCCATGAACGGGCTCTGACTACTTGTAGGCACACGGTTTCAGGTTCTCTTTCACTCCCCTTCCGGGGTGCTTTTCACCTTTCCCTCACGGTACTGGTTCACTATCGGTCACTAGGGAGTATTTAGCCTTGGGAGATGGTCCTCCCTGCTTCCGACGGGATTTCACGTGTCCCGCCGTACTCAGGATCCACTCAGGAGGGAACGAAGTTTCAACTACAGGGTTTTTACCTTCTCTGACGGACCTTTCCAGATCTCTTCATTTACCCCGTTCCTTTGTAACTCCATGTAGAGTGTCCTACAACCCCAAGAGGCAAGCCTCTTGGTTTGGGCTAATTCCGTTTCGCTCGCCGCTACTCAGGAAATCGCGTTTGCTTTCTCTTCCTCCGGGTACTTAGATGTTTCAGTTCCCCGGGTCTGCCTTCAGTACCCTATGTATTCAGGTAAAGATACTGTTCCATTACGAACAGTGGGTTTCCCCATTCGGAAATCTCCGGATCAAAGCTTACTTACAGCTCCCCGAAGCATATCGGTGTTAGTCCCGTCCTTCATCGGCTCCTAGTGCCAAGGCATCCACCGTGCGCCCTTTCTAACTTAACC
>NZ_JBALMU010000042.1:0-9065 GCF_036962285.1 Bacillus sp. JJ634 | reverse complement strand
CTTACTGCCCGTTAAGCGTGGGATAAACGGCCGCTTAATGTTGAATAGATTCTTCACTTTTTGCTGCTCGCATTTGTTTATAATTCATTTTTACTTCGTACATACTCGAATCCGCTTTAACGATTAACTCTTTTAAATGATCAGCATCTGAGGGATAGCTAGCTTTACCAATTGAAACAGATAAATCATCTTTATGCGGCCAATTTTCCCTTTTCATTTGATCTTTAAAATGATTGATTTTATTGTTAAGGATGGTTTCATCGGAAAATAAGGAAAGAACAAGGAATTCATCTCCTCCCCACCTAGCAATCATATCTCTTTTATCAAAAGAATCGTTTAAAAGTTTTGATAAAGTCTCGAGCACTCGATCCCCATACTCATGTCCGTAATGATCATTTACTTCTTTAAAATCATTCACATCTAATAGTAATATGGCGATATTTACTTTTTTTCGATCAGCATATGTACGTAATTTAGGGAACTGCTCCAATATATAACGTCTATTATATAATTCTGTTAGCGCGTCTCTCGTAGATAAATACACATATTTATCATACTGCTTTCCAAGATACCATGCCAAAAGAAGCGGGATAATTGCAGGAAAGGGAAATAGTTCAGGGACCCGTCCGAAGTCTTTCTCTACAATTCCTCTAATGTATAAAAGAACGGCAGCCATACAGCTTATACTGATAACTCTCCCTCTATACCCTAATGCGCTACCAGCTTTTAGTCTCACTTATGTAGTCTCCCTTCTTAATTATAAGGCTCTGTTATAGGGTGCTGTTGATTTTTGACTTATTCTCGTGAAACAGCGTTTATACTGCAACCAAGAAAGATTATATTTAAAAAGTAGAAAATGGTCTATATGGGTTGAATATCTCCTAATTCTAATTTTATACATAAAAACCATTTAAACCTATAACGAGCATCCCGTAATGTTCTCGTAATATTTGAAATGTATTTTTATTTAAATTGTCATGTTCTTTTTTTTGTTATCTCTCTATAATTAAATTGAAATTGAAATTTAATCTTTATGATTATTCGGGAGGAAGCTTTCTTTATGAAGAAGTTAAAAAAATCTTTTATTGTCGCAGGAACTATTATTGGTACCCTAGTTGCCAGTACTTCTGCTTATGCTAATACATACCAAGTAAAATCAGGTGACAGTTTATATAAAATTGCTAAAGTACATAATACAACTGTTCAACAATTAAAAACTAAAAACAATTTAACTAGTAATCTTATTAGACCTGGACAAGTTTTACAGATTAATGAATCTACTAGTAATAAGAGTACAACCTCAACAAAAAAACATGTGGTCAAACTAGGAGATTCACTAAGTGGCATCGCTGCCCGATATAATACCTCTCTTAGCAAGTTACTTGCATTAAATCCTGAGATTTCTAATCCAAACCGTATCTATGTTGGTCAATCCATTCGTGTATCTGGACAAGCCTCTGCAGCTAAGGCTACTACGGCGTCTGTAAGCAGCAGTTCAAGTACTACATATAAAGTTAAATCAGGCGATACTCTCTCCAAAATCGCTAAAACACATAATACAACCGTAAAAGCTTTACTTTCTTTAAACCCAAGCATTTCAAATGCAAATGCCATTCGCGTTGGTCAATCTATTAAACTTTCTGGAAAAGCTTCATCAGCAGTAGCTAAACCACAGTCTACTTCAACTGCTACAACTGCTGCCGCTGAAGCAAATCAAGTATTAGCTGCTGGTGCAAAATATTTAGGGGCAAAGTATGTGTACGGTGCCAGCACCTCACGTACTGATGCTTTCGATTGTTCTTCATTCACATGGAGAGCATTCCAAGCTGTAGGTGTTACCTTACCTCGAACTTCATCAGCTCAAGCTCAAGTTGGGACACCTGTATCAAAAAGCACCTTACAAAAAGGAGATTTAGTATTTTTTGATACCGACTATGATGGTTCTATTAATCACGTAGGAATTTATGCTGGTAACGGACAGATGCTGAATGCTTCTACATCTAAAGGTGTATCTTATGCGAACATTAACAGTTCTTACTGGGAACCTCGTTTTGTAAAAGCTGTTCGTGTTCTTAAATAAAAACAGCATATAATCATTAAAACCTCCCTTTTTATTTGAAGGGAGGCTTTTTTATATAGGTATTTTCTTCATTCATTTCTAGATTCCTAATTAAGATTTATGCAATGAATCTACTGGAACACCCTCTTCATGTTCCGGAACTGACCACTCGATTTCGCCCGCCTTTTTTAGCACGATACAGAGCTTCATCTGCTCTTCTGTACAAACTATAAAATGATTCAAATTCCCTTCTTTCGGCAACTCCAAAACTAGCTGTGAGTTTACCAGCAATTGAATGCCCGCTATCTTCTATCACTGTCCGAATCTTTTCTGCCACAATAACGGCATCATCAATGGTACTTCGCCGCATCAATATGACAAACTCTTCACCACCGAGTCTAGCCAAAATATCGGATTTACGTATAATACTGCGTGTTATTTCAGCAGTATGTTTCAATACCTCATCTCCAACAGGATGTCCCCAAGTATCATTTACACGCTTAAAATGATCCAAGTCGAAAATGATTATAGAAACCGGCTCATGACTAGCATCTGCATGCTCAAACTTCTCTTTTATTCTCTGTTCAATAAAATACCGGTTATATAAGCCTGTTAACTCATCCGTAATAGCAAGATTCTTTAATACTTTATTTTTCTTCTGCAATGTTTTATTCAGTTGAATCAAATTCTTTTCCACTACGCGCTTTTCTGTAATATCTCTTGCAGAAGCATAGATATATTTACCGTTAGGCTGGGAGCGCCAATCAATATATTTGTATGAACCATCCTTGCAGCGAACCCTATTTACAAAACTCAATATTTCTTTCTGATCTTCTAAGTCCTTCATTGCAGCTAAAGTCGAAGGCACATCATCCGTATGTACAAGAGAAACAAAGCTTTCACCTAGCATTTCCTCAAATGTATATCCTAGCACATGTTCAAATTGTTTATTAATTTTCAGAAACTGTCCATCTGTAGTGGCAACGCAAAGCATATCCAGATTTACCTTTAGAAAACCTTCGATTTCCTTATCCAACATATATTCCTTCGTAACATCGACATATATGCAGCCAAAAATATGCTCATGCAGCGGAAATACCTTAACTCGAATCCACTTTTGAATCGAATAATGATTCATATCAAACTGCGTTGCTTTTTGACCCATAATTGCATTATTAAAGGTTTCCTTCCATTGAGACTCGCCTTCCCAACCTTCCGGGAACACTTCATAAAAGCTTTTATCAATAACATCCGAAGCTTTTACCCCCATCAGAGTTTCATATGTCTGATTTACTGCTAAAAATTCATAGTCACAAGGAATCCCCCGTTCATCCATGATAGCCCTGTGATATGAATAAGCTGTTGGTGATTTTTCAAAGAACTCCTTAAGGTACTGTTCTTTCATATGCTTTACCCCACTTACATAGTTTCCCTTATCGTAAACTTTATTAATATGATACTAACTAATTATCAATATACTTCTCTTCTATCATACATATATAAAGTAAAATTTTCCCTATCCCTTTATTCTACTATATATTTTGCTTCGCAATAAAGAATGAAAACATACTTGTTCCCTTCAAAGCACAAACATTGAACTTTATTTATATCGGAAAAATATCTATTCTGTTTAATAGTTAGCGCTTAGCTGTCAATATACCACTTATTTTAACTTTGGCTCTTTTAAATAGAAATGTTAATTTTTGGATTACACAAACTAGAAATCATAACTTCAGGAAGCGGGGCCAGCTTGATGCACAAAGCCCCTCTCAACATCGATAAAGTCAAGAATGTCAAGAAGAGCTAATACAATTAGGTACAAGGGCATGAAATTCATAATCATCAATTTAAGTATTGAATGCGCCTCTCAAGCAAACTTATAGGTGTGGTGACATTCCACCAGCAACAGCTAGGATTTGTCCAGTCACATACCTTGATTCATCGCTGCTTAAAAATAGAGCTGCATTCGCTATATCGATTGGTTCACCTAATCTATCAAGGATAATTTGATTTTTATACGCTTGTATGTCCTCTTCATTCATTCTCTCCACCGCTGATGTTTGAATAACACCAGGGGCAATACAATTAACATTTATATAAGGTCCTAACTCCATTGCAGCGGTTTTCGTCAGAGAGGCTACTCCTGCTTTAGCAGCTCCATAATCGGAAAACCCTTTTGCTCCAGCTAGATGAATGGAAGAAATGTTTACAATTTTTCCATATTTTTTAGCCATCATCTGATTAGCTACCAGCTTGATACAATTAACCGTTCCTTTTAAATTTAGTCTCCACGTATCATCCCATCGGTCTACGTCCATCTCCATAATGGACTGATTCATCTGCGCTCCTCGAACGCCGCCGACCACGTTGATTAAAATATCTATTGATTGAAAACGATCTTGACCTGCTTGAACAACCTCTTGAATCTCAGAAAGATTTAATACGTTAGAGCGTATAGCAACTACTTCTGTTAGACTAGCTACTTTTTCTTCCGTTTGTTTCAACCTATTTTCCGATATATCCGTTAGTACAAGTGCCGCTCCTTCCTCTGCAAATCGCAGAGCAATGGCTTGCCCCATAGGACCGCCTGCACCCGTAATCATTGCAACTCGATTTTTAAGACGCATGATTCTCCCCCTTATCATTACTAATAAATAGAAATAGATATAAACACCGATACAACCAAAACTACTCTTTTAAATTCTACATATATCCACAAAATACCTTTTTTGCATCTTTAAACAAAAAGTTCAGTCATTCATTTAAGATTCGACTATAGAACTCATAAAGCCGTCGATATTACAAATGAACCTAGCGAACAGCAGGAACTAATACTTTTTTCAACAATTTTATGATAAAAAAATTGATACGGGTGTCAGATATGTTCAATAATATAGGCAACGCCTTGCCGTCTTTTATACAATAGAAATGCCCCGCTCTTTAGATGGGATTTTATAGTACATTTTTTCATAAAGGATAAATCGTCGTGATTGGAAGTGAGAAAGATATGAGTGATAATACGGAACTTGGCAAGCTGGATGAAACGATTATGAACGCTAATTATACGACCCAAATGGTTCAAGAGCGATTACGTGAGCTAAATCATATCTTTAAAGAAGATGCGAATGAAGAGTGTTTGAAAAAGGGAGAAGATCTTTTAGCCAAAGCGAGCCGTAACGAATATGCTATTGGTTTTTGCGGCCATTTTTCAGCCGGAAAGTCCACTTTAATTAATGAATTATTAGGAGAAACCATTTTACCATCTCACCCTATTCCTACTAGTGCCAACATTGTTAAAATTCACCATGGTGCTCCATTTGTAAAGGTACTATTTAAAGAAAAGGACTTGCTTACGCTAGAAAACCCGAACGATTTAGCACAAATTCAAAGCTACTGCCGTGACGGGGATTCAGTGACAGAAATAGAAATTAGCAGTCCAAATACAAATTTACCAGAAGGTGTAGCCTTTATCGATACCCCAGGAATCGACTCTACAGATGATGCTCATCGTGTTGCAACGGAATCAAGTCTTCATTTAGTTGATTCTATTGTCTATATGATGGATTATCATCATGTTCAATCGGAGGTTAACTTTTCCTTTTTAAAACAAATAACCACAAGTAATAAAGATTGTATAATCGTTGTTAATCAAATTGATAAACATTTGGAAACAGAAATTCCATTTTCTGTGTTTCGCGAGCAAGTCCATCAATCGTTAGTAGATCATAACATAAGCTTCAATGAATTATTATTTGTTTCCGGAAAAGTACATAACGCACGTTTCAATGAGCTTGATCAATTAAAGTCATGCTTAGAAACGTATATCACCTCGAAAGAAAAAAGAGTTTTACTAAATATCGTAAAAGAAGGATTTATGTTAATCGAACAACATAAAAAGTGGTTAAAAAAACAATACAATAAAGAGTTAATGGAGTATGGAGAAATATTGGCCCCTCATCAATTAGAGGATGAAGCAGAGCTAAGAAAGAGCTTGAAAGCAACTAAAGAAAAGCTCATTCCTTTAGATGACTTGCAAGAACACTTTGAAATTGAATTTGAAGAAAAACTTAAAACCGTATTACAAAACGCAAATTTAATGCCCTATCACACAAGAAATCTAGCAAGAGACTTTCTTGAATCCCAACAGCTTAGTTTTAAATTAAATGGTTTGTTTTCTAGAAAGAAAACTAGAGCAGAAAAGGAAAAAAGAAAAACTGAATTTTTCAACGAAGTGAAAGAAAATGCAAGGACTTATTTAGATATTCACATTAAAGATTTACTCTTTAAACATATGGAAGCCTATGAAATTAATGATGAGGCGGTTCATTTATCCATACATCGGTTTGAAGGAAACCTTGAGCCCGATATCATTACAAATTTGTTAAAGCGAGGCGCTTTGTTTTCACATGAGTATGTTCTTAACTACTGTCAATCCGTTATAGAATCCGTACATGCGCATTACAAAAAAGCAGCAAGAGTCCAATTAGAGGAAGCGATAAAGGCTTTACGAAAACGAGAAGGTTCACAACAAAAAAATCAAATTAGAAAACGGGATGAATTGGAAAGAAAGTTAGCCGCCATTTCAGGAATTAAGAATATCCATGACAAAGTTGAAACGAGGGTTAATTCCTTACAAGAACCGTTACGTCATAACACATCTCAAACCATTACGGAGAACGAAAGCCACCCTTTACAATCTTCATCATCATTTACATTTACTAAAGGAGCAGCAGTTTCTGTTCAGCCGAAGAAATGGACCGTTAATATTGGGGAATTATTTACAAACGAAACGAAAGAAAAACAAGTCAATCTCAACCATCTCAATGAAAAGCGTCAGCAAACAGCAGACAGTCTCATAGAAATAGCCGCTCAAATTGAGAAATATAAGGGATTGCATTCATATAGTCTAGACTTAGGAGAACGAGCGGACAGGCTGAGAAATCAAAGGTTTATCGTTACGTTATTTGGAGCTTTTAGTGCCGGGAAGTCCTCTTTCGCCAATGCTTTAATAGGAGAGAATATATTACCCGTCTCGCCAAGCCCAACAACTGCAGCTATCAATCAAATCTTGCCGCCAACTCAGGAGCACCCTCATGAAACGGTCATAGTGAACTTTAAACAAGAAAAAGATTTATTACAGGATATGAATGATGCCCTTTCCCCTTCTGAAACTTCAATTGAAAGTATTTCAGAGCTCTTTCAATTGTTATCAAAACGGGAAGAAATTCTTAAAGAAATAGCCGAAAAAGAAAAAGTTGATAACGATAACACCGAGTCCAATGAGCAGAAAAAAGAAGAAAAGCGAGACCCTCTAGAATTGTTGGATAAAGGACAAATTGCCTTACTAAAAGCCATTCAATTAGGCTATGATGAAATGAATGCTTTAATTAATCAAGAAAAGAAGGTCTCCATCACTGAATTTCAAAGACTTGTTGCTACAGAACAACACGCTTGTTTTATTGAGAAAATCAACTTGTATTATGACTGCCCAATCACACGACAAGGCATCATTCTCGTCGATACTCCAGGGGCTGATTCGATTCACCGTCGTCATACTGAACTCGCTTTTAATTATATTAAAGAATCGGATGCCGTTCTTTTTGTTACATATTACAATCACGCTTTTTCAAAGGCGGACCGGGAGTTTCTTATCCAGCTTGGTCGTATTAAGGACTGTTTTACCAATGATAAAATGTTCTTTATTGTAAATGCAGCCGATTTAGCGGAAAATGCAGAAGAAGTACAACATGTTTTAACTCATGTGGAAAAAGAACTTCTCCGTTGCGGAATTCGTTACCCATCTATCTTCCCTGTATCCAGTCAGCTGGCCATGTACGCAAAGAGATATATGAGTGGGGCCTGTACACAAGAGCAAAAGCAACTTTATGAATCAAAAATCCCGGAGCCATCACGAAAGAATGGAGTGAGCTATTCAGGTTTAGCTGTCTTTGAGGAAGCACTTCACCGTTTTACATTAAATGATTTAACGGAGCTTTCTATTCAATCATCCATCCATGACCTTTCAATGATTACTGGGATTATGGATAGCTGGCTGCATGCAGCAGATATAGATGAATCAGAAAGAGTAAAACGATTAAACGAAGCCTTTATAAAAAAAGAGCAGGCCGTTGAAACGATTCGCACAAGTCAGGATGATATTGAAGAAAAGTTAGTGCTGCAAGAAATTCACGAACTTCTTTATTATGTAAAACAGCGTGTGTTTTATCGTTATTTTGATGAATTTAAAGATATTTTTACGTTTAGTCGTTTTCGGGAAGGAGACTTTCATACTACATTAAGGAAATGTCTGAGCGAAATTATACAATTTATTGCCTATGATCTCACGCAAGAAATGAGAGCCACTTCTTTTCGCATTGAAGTATTTCTAAAAAAGCAGCTGAAAGAGAAACATCGACGTTTAACGGGGACGATTGAAAAGGATGTCCATCACACATTTTTTATGCCGTATAGTGAGCCAACTATCGATTTGCTTTCTTTTTCGGAAGAGATGCATGATTTTTCATTTGGACAATATGAACAATTGCTAGAGCGTTATCAAAATATGAAAGATTCCTTTATAGTAAAAGGCAACCGCGTATTACGGGACGAGCTTGAAGAAAAGCTAAGAGGGCCTGTCGATAAGTATATAAAAAACCAGCGCGAAAAGATTGAATTGCACTATTACTCCCTTTTCCAAAAAGAGATGCTGAAATTAAAGGAATCGTTACTTATACAGGCAGAAGATTTTTTCAAAGGAGAAATTACAGCTTTATCTGTAGAGATAGATAACAATGACTTAAAGAACACACATGCATTTATTCACAGGAAACTACAGGAATTAAACAGTCATGTACATTGAAAGAGCTGAGGGGGCTGTCTAAAAAGTGAAGGACATTTCTCTTGGCGGATTGCCGAATGTTGTCCTTCATGACTCTGATAATAGACATTTTCCTGGCTGGATTTCTAAATTGGGTCCTTCATCACTCCAATGATGAGGTTAGTCTAA
>NZ_JBALMU010000041.1:56498-70687 GCF_036962285.1 Bacillus sp. JJ634 | reverse complement strand
AAATAAAATATCATTTTGAATATATTTAGGGATTTAAAGTGACTTTATATATTCTAGCGAGATAAATTATGAAATATATATGTAATTTTTGATTCTGCAAAGATCTCTGTTTATTTATATAGAAAAACAGAGATCCATTAATTTTTCCTTTATAAAATAGTTAGTTAACATAAAATAATTATAATCAATAATTTCTTTCATTCTATTCCCGTTATTATTTCTTATCTTACTGCTTAGTTCGTTTTCTTCCTGTTTATTTTAACGGAATTTAACACCCACTAATTGCGGAGTCTTACTGCTTATTTTATTTTTTGGTACAAAATTTATCGGACCTTGTCTATGAATATATTGTATGTGATTTGAAATTCCTATTCTCATACCAAGAGGTGGTTGTACTGAAAAAGAGAGCCCTTTTTACTGTGCCGATTAGTATTTTACTTATTGCCATGATTGTGACGTCGTTCTTCTTATTAAGCATCAAGCCTGACACGTCAAACATTAAACAAGCCGAAAAATTGTCTGAATATTCAAAACCTGCAGTCGTACGCATTATCGACTATGCGATTGTTGAATGGCAATTTAATGATTATTTGACCCAAGCTGGACCTCTAGTTGATGCATATCTGCAAGAAATAGAGTATCAGACCCTTATCGGTGGATCTGGTTCAGGTGCCATTATTAGCCCTAATGGCTATGTCGTGACTAATGCTCATGTTGTCGAAAGCTCTGAGATGGAAGATGATGATCTCGCTAACGCAGCCTTCCAACAATTAGTCGCTGGAATTGCTGACTACTTCCAAGAGGATTATGAATGGACCTATAATTATATGCTTAGCTACACGAATTACACGAAAATCACTCGAGTATTAAAGGTGATTTTACCTGGTGGAGATATTCTTGACGGTGAAGTAAAAAGCTATGGGGCTCCTGTGAACCAAGGAAAAGACGTAGCCGTTCTTAAAATTGAAGGAAAGAACCTTCCTACTTTACCACTTGGAAATTCAGAAACCATAGAGGATCAAAATAATATTTGGGTCATTGGATACCCCGCAGCAGCAGATTCAGATTTGTTATCCCCTGATTCCTCTTTAGAATCTTCCATGAACGCAGGACAAATTACCGCTACTTCCAAAAAGACAGAACAAGGCAGTCCTGTTATTCAATTAGATGCTGCGGCAACACATGGAAATAGCGGTGGACCGGTAATCAATGAAAAAGGTCAAATTATTGGATTGTTAACATTTAGAGGAGATACCGTAAATGGTCAAGAGGTTCAAGGCTTCAATTTTGCCGTACCTGTCGATACCGTTAAAGAATTTGTTAATCAAGCTGGAGCAAAAAATACAAGAAGCCGTACAGATCAGCTCTATAAAGAAGGCTTGACACTATATTGGGGCGGTTACTACAAAAATGCATTAGAAAAGTTTGAAGCCGTCGAAAGAATCTTCCCAAATCACTCCGAAGTCAAGCAGTATATTACTAATTCTGAGAAAAAAATCGATGACAGTAAAATTCTCTGGTCCGATTATAAAACGATATTCTATATTATCGATGGTGTAGCTGGATTACTGATTATCCTGTTAATGGTGTTTACTTTTGCTCTAAAACCAAAGACAGCAGTACCGGCAAATCCCGCTCCGACAACAAGTGAAAATATCATCCCCGATTTAAATGGAGATGGAAAAATCGATGAGCAAGATGCCTTGATTGCGCTTCAAAAACAAAAGGAAGAGGAAGAAAAGAAAGAGAAAAACGAGGAATAGAACGGTAGAATTTGAAACTCAGTAAGATTAAGTAAAACATTTAAGAAAGCTTTACCCTTAAATAGGCAGCGCCAGTATTCCTTTACATACAAGGAAACTGGCTTTTTTCATTTAAATACGCTTACATATTACTCTTCCATAATCAACGAAATTGCATCGCCGACGGCCCTCTCTCCTGCTGCATCGGATGGATGATTTACGACTTTTCCGTTAATCGCCATCGTTGTAGAACCTCCTCCATCTAAATTCAAGGCATCTTGTGCGCCTAATGTTTTCATTAATATAGCACTTTCTTCAAAACTAAGTCCTACACTAGCTTGCTCATTTCTACCGTCTACTACAACAAGCAGAATATTCCCATTCGGTTTAATGCCCACTAACGTACGCGGATTTCGCTTAATGCCAAACTTATAAAAAAACTTATCACTATGCGCAAATCCCTCTTTTCTGGCTGTAATCATATACTGCTGATTTTTCAATAAAAGCGGCCCCCCATTTACAATGTGGGTTTCCTTAGTAAGGGAAATGGGAATTTGATGACTCATCACTTTTGTTGAAATCATCAGTTTTTCCCCAATTACAGCGTGCTTCTTTAACCACTCTGCAGCTTCGCCTATTCCAGCAATAATAGACCCGTTAGCGGGAATAGCCTGTCCACGAGAATTTCTTATTTTAATAACCGTCCCTTTGCTGTCTAATACTACTTCTGTTCCTTTACCAGCAGGGGTTCTCGTTCCATAAATAGGCCGATACTGAACTAATTCATTATGATTGGTACAAGTAATATTATGCCTGAGTTGTTGATCAAAACTCCCTCCGCACCCTCTTATTTTTCCAATCGTACGATTCAGACCATCTATAGTTCTTACAGCACCTTTTGAAGATTGAATGTATAAAGAAGTAGACACTGGAGCAATGGCTGTATACTTTCCGCCTAGCACAAAGGCAGAACGGTTATTAATGGCTTCACTATTTAGCTCTCCACCAACAACAGAAATACCTATTAAATCTCCAGGCGTTCCAGCATGTTTGTGCATAATGAAATATCCACCGTTAATGGTTACAAGTGAATTCATCCGCTTAGCGATACTCGAGACTGTTTCTCTACCTTGTACTGTGTTTAATGCTAAAGATGCAGTCATGTGATGGATAAGGTTTCGGCCAATTTCAATAATATGGATAGACCAGGGGCCTGTTATATTTCTTCTTTCCCATCCACTATATGAGACTTTTACGTTTGAAAATCCCTTTTCAACTAATTCTTTTTTAAACTGAATAGCTTCGGATTGTGTCTTAAATTTCCCCGATTTAATGACATAGCCTAGCACATCTTTATATAAATCATTATATCGTTCGTTATAAATCGGCAGTATAAACGAATCGAACCCGTGTTTTTTTAACGTTTGTTTCGTTACTTTTGCTTTTTTTAAATCTGAAAAAAATCCCATATCTACGGAATAGTACTCTTCAAATGACGATATCCCTCTTTTTATAGAAGTATAAGTGACTCCTG
Source organism: Bacillus sp. JJ634 (assembly GCF_036962285.1). Lineage (NCBI taxonomy): Bacteria > Bacillati > Bacillota > Bacilli > Caryophanales > Bacillaceae > Bacillus > Bacillus sp. JJ634. Next base: position 67,411 of record NZ_JBALMU010000041.1, on the reverse strand, counting down.
GTGTTAGTTGTTGAACAAAGCGAGTTTCAGGAAGTCCAGAAATGCCTAAAGGAAGTTCATTTTGGTTAGTTGATTGAGCAAAAGTACTAGAAGGTACGGATATAAACAGCAAGATAGTGGTACAAATGAGTGAACGTAAAACAATTGAAGTTATGGCCTGATTCATTTATTCATCACCCTTTCTACTTTCTAGTTTCATCCTATCCCGGCAATACTAATCAAAGATGAACCACATGTAAAAAAAGGAAATAAAATTATAAAAAAAAGATGACTTCATATAATGCTGAAATCATCTTTTCGTTTACTTTTCTAATGTTAGGATTGTAATTCAAATCATTTAATCCATTCATACAGCACAATATCGTGATACACGGGGTCAAAAATAGAATTAGAATGAAACTCTTTTATTTGTTTAATGTTTGCATTCACGTTTATACCTTGTGCTTTAAACCCTTCTACTACCTTATTCGTTATTAAAATTTTTTTATTCGGATAATAAGATATATCGTGCAGAAAAATTTCAAAGGTTTTTACCCTTTTATGAGAAATGGGAACATTGACATATTCCAAAACTCTTGTTTCCTCCCAAGTATATACAATTGCCGATTGTTCGTGTGACTGTAAGTAGTCAGCAAGTTGATATGCGGCTGGATTGGCCTGCGCTTGTTCAATGACTAACGTATATGAATGATAAATTTGTGAAACCAGAAGGACAATAAAGAACAGCACTAGCATAGTGTTCCTAGAATTTTTCAAAATGTTTATCAACATGATAAAAAGCAAAAACATGACTAAAGGAAGAATATGTCTTGGCTTATCAATATTTTGACCAATTACTACCCATATAAAATAGCTGCTACTCATGATTATTGCTAGTTGCATACTTGAATCACGCTTTATATCATTCCATTTGAAATAATAAATAAACAAGCCTATAACAACAGCATATAATATCGCTAACCAAATAATTTGAGAAGAAATTCCCGTCCATAAAACATTATTAATCACTATCGTTTTAAGCCTTGTTAGAAAAGATACATCACTAGATACCGCTGTGTTGCCCCAACTGTTAAAATGTCCGCTTGTAAATGCCAATGACAGTTTTAAGAACCCTTTTATACTTCCTTCGGACAATACTAGACCTACTACCCAAATGAATTGAAAAGCACCCCCAATAAGCAGGTATGCAATAATATGTCTTAATTTATATTGTTTGTTTCTCCACTTTATATAAAACAGGAGAGGCAACCCTATTGCAAAAGGTAGATAAGATAAACGAATCCCTAACAATATACTAAAAACAAATAACGGCAAAATATTAGACAATAGTTTATTTTTTTTAATGGCATGATTAATGCTCCAAAAATACCACCATAAAGCTGCTATTGCAGCTCCTTCCGACATTGGTTGATTGACAATAACCATGATATAAGTTGAAGAATAAAGGATAGCAGCGATTAGTAAGCTATATGATTTCGAAACATACTCCCTTGCCAGTTTATACATTGGAAAAAGAGTACTAAAGTAAAATAAAATATTAAACACCGTCAATGACGCCGCTTTATTTTCTAGAAAAAAGTGAATAAAATAACCACCTAAAATAAAGTAAGGATAGCCAGGGAAATGAGGCTGCATCGCCATTAAATCATATCGTTCCAACGCAAGGACAAAATCCACTTGATCCCATGAAGCTGCATATCTATTTACATGAGTGATTTGCGTCCAAAATATCCACGATATAGATATGATACTAATAAAAGCAATGACAGATTTCTCTTGAATAGCATTATTTTTGTCCATAAACTCCACCGTTCTTTGATAAATGAACTACTATATACATGGAAAAGCACAAGGCAATGGCCTTGTACTTTTCATTAGAGAGGAATTTTATCCCACACTTAACGGGCAGTAAGACCACCACCTCAAGCTTATGAGGAGTAAAAGAAGATAGGTGGGGGTCAACTGCCCGTAAAGGTCCGATTGGTTCAACTAACCATCAGTGATGGATGAAAGCCCCCCACTGATGGAAGTTTCACTTTATGATACTATTTTTCCATTCGCTCTGTCTGCTCTGCACTTTCTGTTTTCTTTACCGATTTATTAGACGTTAATAAATAAATGCCTACAAAGTATCCGATATAAGCAACCACTTCTTCTAAAGATGGCATAGAAGAATAACCAAACAATGCTTTAAGGAAAATACCGATATCTCCTGACAACAATGGTGCTACCCCATGATCGCGCAAATAGTGATCATAATCGATTGGATGCTCAGGTAAAAGCCAAGTTATATCATATAAATGAGGGATAACACTTCCGATAATCTCCAAATCCTGCATCATCGAAATAGCTTGAACTAAAAGCCCGGCTGCAATCAGGATAATGAAAACACCAGTTACCTTAAAGAAAGTGCTAAGCCGCACTTTCATTGTTCCTTTAAAGAATAAATAAGCTACAACTGCTGCAATAATCACACCCGTAATAGCACCCCAACCTTGCATAGCAGCGCCGATGTTTCCACCGGTAATGGCAGCAAAGAAAAATACAGTTTCAACTCCCTCACGCAATACGACTAAAAATGAGTGAATGACCATACCAACAATATTTCCTGTTGAGATAAAGCTGTCCATTTTCCCTTGCATATTTCCTTTTAAATCCCTGCTATGCTTGGCCATCCAAAAGACCATTTGAGTTAACAACAGGGTTGAAATAATCATGATGCCTATCTTTAAATACATTTCACTTCCCATTGAAGCAAAGCCTGTTAACACGACTTGGAATAACATGGCCACACCTACACTTGCTAAAACGGCAAGACCTGCACCCAACCAAACATACTTTGTATATTGTCCATTGTCCATTCTCTTTAAGTATGTTGTAATAATCCCAACAATAAGCAATGCTTCAAGCACTTCACGGAAGGTAATTAATAAAGCTTGTATCTCCACAGACGCCTTCCCCCTCTTCCCTAGTTGTTTATCCTACAAACGCTGTTATCGTCTGGATCTCTTGCGTATAGTAACAATAACTATAGCAGCAATTACACCGATGATTAATACAAGCGGAATCCAATTTCGTAAATTGGAAATATCCGTCCATTCTTTCTTTTTTTGACTAGCTGGTTCAGTAGCGCTTTCTGAGAAATGTCCCACTTCTAAGCTCTTCAGCTTAAATTCTTTTTGAAGAGAAGATAATATTTTCTCTTTGCTTTCCGTAAAAGCCTTTTGATCAGCTTCTTTTTCCCCTACTCCAAAAAGTCCCGGATTTCCTAAAGAAGCTAGAGCTTTATCGAATTCAGCATCAATTTGCTTATGCAATTCTGGATTTTTTGCTTCTACCTTGGGAGATAACGCTTCATAAGTAGCAAATCCTTTTGCCAGCAGACGCTTGCTCGTTTCATATTCAGTAAAATTCTTTTCAATATTTTCTAGACGTCTTGCAATATTTAACACAAGGAGCTTCTCCATATTCTTAATTGTTTCTTCTTTATTTTCATCTTCTAAATTTTGTAGAATAATTTTGGCTGGCTCAGGCCCCATATGCATGTCGATTTCTTTTTTAATTGTTTCGAAATGCTTTTGTGCTGTTGCATAATCTGAAGGATTCTTATCTAATTCAATAAGCATTTCTTTATAAACATTGGCTAGTTCCTCTTCATTCGGATCTCCATAGCTGTAAGCATTGGCAGGTAATGAAATTAAATGACTTAAAGCGAATATCAATAAGAAACAAAATACTAATCTTTTCATCTTACAATCCTCCTGCATCCATCATGATTATATTCATTTCTATTTTGCAATTAATACACTTTTCCCTTTATGTCGCTCTTTTAATTGATAATGATTCATATTTTCTAACTTGTGAGCATCCGTCTCTACATGTACCTTTTGTATAGGTCTCTTTACCTCTTTCCATATTGCCGGTAAAACAGATGAAAGATAACCTTTAAACGTAATAAAAGATTCCCCTGTTGAGCGAACTCGATAAGAAATAGGAACTTCATTTACTCGAAAACCTTTTCTGACAAGGTTTAAAGTTAAAACTTGTGCATAATTATAATCATGTACGATTTCGGCATGTTCCAGGGCCTGCCTTGTAAAAGCCCTCATCCCTGACTGTCCATCAAAAATCCATTTTCGGAGTAAAATACATTGAAGGAAAGTAAAGACATAATTACCCAAACGACGATGAAGCTTCATTCCTTTGATGGTTCCTAAAAAACGGGAGCCCATTGTATAATCAGCCTCACCTCGGAAAATAGGAAACAATAAATTAGGAATTTCATTCGCGGGATATTCTCCATCGGCATCAATCATAACGGCAATATCCGCCCCTCTTTCATAGCTTTCTTTTAACCCTGCTCGAACAGCCGCTCCTAATCCACGATTCTTTTCAAAACTAACAATATAATCGGCGCCCGCTTCTTTTGCCACGTTTACGGTCTGATCGTTTGACCCATCATCAATAATTAAAACTTTAACATCTACCTGATTATGAAAATGTCTAGGGATGCCTTTGATAACTTCTCCAATCGACTCTTCCTCATTAAAAGCAGGAAGAAAGACAATGACTTGCTGCTTCTTCATGCGATTTAATCCTCTTTCTTCTTAATAATTGCATCTAATAATACTTTTCCCCGGCTATGGCTAGGAAAAGGAGCTCCCAACAAGTAGGATAATGTTGGTGCTAATGAAACAAGACTATGCTTTTCTTCAACCTTTTTCCCTTTTTCAATATTTGGACCATGTACAATAAAAGGTACAAATCTTTCACCTTCATCTAAATGTCCATGTCCTCCAATTCCATCCGCTTGCCCATGATCTGCGCAAATAAACAAGGTCGTATTCTCCATCTTGCCTTCTTTCTCAAGCCAAGATACAAAATCCTCTATTAACACATCTGCTTCATGGATTTTTTGTAAATATTCATCATATAAAACGCCTCGGCTATGACCGGTTTGATCTGTAGCAATCATTTGAACAATGAACAAATCCGGGTCCTGCTCTTTCATAATTTTCTTTGCCCTTTGCATGATATTAGGATCTGCTTTATCGTTATGCATAACTGCTGTAACTGTTTCAACATCACTCCCCATCGAATCAACCAAATGAGCGATTCCAAGAAGTCTGCCCTTTTTCCCAACCTTTCTTAACGAATCAAAAATACTCTCTACTTTAATTCCTAATTTCCACACCATATTAGAAGTCATACCATGTTCAAATGGATAGGTACCTGTGAACATAGAGCTAAAGCATACAACGGTTCTTGCAGGATAGACCGTTTCCATATTTGTATATTCTGTACCGTTTTGTTTTAATGAATCCATAAAAGGAGTTTCTGCTTCATAAAAACGCTCTTTTCTCATTCCATCCACTACAATAACAATTACTTTATTTGAGAGAGCTTCATTCGGTTGTGGAAAATTATTTTTTGTATAGCTGTTATAAATTTTTGGTTTCCAGTCAAATAAATTACGATGAAGTATGTACGCAAAAACTAAGATAAAAACATAAAAAAGAACTAAACTTAGTAATTCAATTTCTTGTCCGGCTCTATGTGTTTTAAAAACCATTTCCCAAATCGATAAAACTAATAAAAACTTTGGCAATTGTTCCTGTGCATTTCCACTTGTAGAGTCACTATTTTTTAATACGAGCTTCCAAAATCGAGTGAAATTAAGCCAAGACGTACCTATTCTTAGGTGATAATATAAGGTTCCCCAAAAAAATACCGTAAAAAAGAAATATAGAGCTGCTGAAAATAAAAGCAGTCCAATATTTACTTCTTTAAAAACAATTAAAAAAACAACAAAAGGAATCCATAAATAATTTCTTAACAACAGTGGGAAATCATAAATAAAAAAGAGAACTAATAATGGAATCACATACAGAAATGCTCCCAAAAGGTCTAGAATTCCTTCTACCGATCCTAAAACAGCAGCATGAAACAACACAAAATTTCCAAAAACAAATATTGGTGTAAAGGGTTTTCCCTCATTTAATAAATTCCAGCAACGTGCAGCTACTTTTTCAAATTTAGACGCACTTTTCATTTTCTTGTCACCCCTCTGACCTTGATCCACTCTTTAACTGTTTTCAATGAGATAGGATATTTAACAAAAGCAACGGCACCCACTAAATAAGAAAAAAAGAATTTTATAGCATGCGTCAAAACGGCAATCGTATATCCATCCTTCATAGTAAACCCTACAACACTTAAAGCAAATACAAGGAAACTTTCATAATTAGCTATTCCACCCGGAGTGATCTGGAAAACCTGTCCTGCAATGGTCACACTATTTGCAAACACAGCTTCCCAAAACGATAGGTCTCCTGAAAGGGCGATTACTGTAAAATAAAGAACTCCAGCTTCTAAAGTCCAGCTTATGACTGTCATGAAAATAATAACGAAGCCATTTTTTCCTGAAAAAGCATGTTTAAATAGAGAAATATGTCTCTTCAAAAATTCTCGGGCATATTTTTTCATAATCAACAACGTAAAGCTACAGATTACAATCCCAAGAATAATCGTCCAAAAAGGTATGACAAACCTTACTTCTAAGCTTAATAAACCAATCAATGTAATTCCTATTAAAGAAATCATATCGAGTATTCGAAGTACAATAACCGAATGAATGGCTTCCTCATTTTTTATATGACAATCTCTCATACTTAAAATTTTCATTCTAACTAAATCCCCAATTTTAATGGGAATCAAGTGATTAACGAATAAACTATATAAGATTCCCAACAAACATGTTGAAAAACGGGCTCTGCCTTGTAAATAAAGCTTCCAAGCCATCGCTTTAAAACAAAAAGACATCAAATACACAATAAAGATTAATACAAGCAAAAAAGGATGGTGAAAAAGTTTGATCAAGCTATTCCAAACATATTCACCATCAAAGTAATGAAGCGTTAAGACAATGAATCCTATAAGAATTAAAACAGCTATTATTAGTTTTACTGTACCTTTAAAGGATGCCTTCATTTCCTCTTGCCCACTTTACCGTTTCAGCGATTCCTTGATGAAAGTCAACTTTTGGCTCATATCCTAACAGATGTTGTGCTTTTCCTATATCTGCCCAGGTTTTCACTACATCCCCAATACGCGATATTTCCTTTTTGATTTTCATATTAGGAAAATGAAACTTCAATTCATGTAAAAGGTCTTCCATTAAAATCGGTCTTCCCGAGCCAAGATTAATAACCTCACTGTTCGATAAATTCATTAACGATAAATAAATACCGTTTATAATGTCATCTACGTAGGTAAAATCTCGCTCCCTTCCCTCACCGAAAACTGTTATTTCCTCGCCACGCAATAATTTTTTGATAAAACTCCCAATGGCCATATCAGGACGTCCCCAAGGGCCATAAACCGTAAAAAATCTTAAAATATTCACCTGAAACCCATATAAGTACTCATAAACCCGACAGAAAGATTCAGCTGAAAATTTGGATGCTGCATAGGGTGAAATGACGTTTCCATTCGCCATTTCTTCTGTAAAAGGGCCCGGTTGGTTTCCATAAACGGAAGAGGAAGAAGCAAATACAACCTTGGAAACCCCTGCTTTACCGGAAGCTTCAAGAACATTAATGGTAGCCTTTATATCATAATCAACATATGTAAGAGGTTGTTCAATGGAATACGCTACCCCAGGCAATGCCGCTAAATGAACAACTGCATCTGGAGAGATTTGCTCGAATATAGCTTCTATCTCTTCTCGATCCAATAAGTCTTTTTGAATAAAGTGAAACGAACCGACACTTTCTATATGCTCTAGTTGCTTCTTTTTTCTTTCAATTGAATAATAGGGATGAAGACAATCTATTACATATACTTCATGATCTTCCCGTATTAATCTTTTAGCGAGATGACTTCCGATAAATCCTGCACCGCCAGTAACAATAACTTTCATAGTATCACCTCAATCATTATCATAAAGTGAGACTTCACTCAGTGAGGTGAATTTCATCTAAAAGACACTTCACACGGAAAAAAAACCTTGTTTGTACAAGGTTTCCCCCCAGTGCAGTCACACTTATTTTGCTTGTTCGACTACTGTTTGTAACGTTTCTTGAAGTTCCTTGATTAATGGCTCACCAGCTTTTTTATCTTTTGCTTTTGCTGCCTCAAGATATTGTTGTGCTGTTTGAGTAAGTTTGTTATAAGCTTCTTCTCCTAGCATATCTTTCAAATCTTTATCAATAACTTCTATAAATAAAGCACCTTCTAATGCAGTGATAGGAGATTTATCTTCTCCCCAATATTCTTGGCTTTCTTTATATTCATCTAAAGCAATTTTTGCATATCCACGAACGAATGCCTTATTCACTTGCTCAGGATCCAATTTTGTTACATCGTTCTGTAAATCAAATTGTTGTAGAATAAAAGCTGCTTCTTCCGGGGCATGCCCATTCAAATACCCATAGATAGACTGATAGAATGCCCAGCCTTCAGCTTGTTCCACTTTTGCTTCTTCTTTGTCTTTCTTCGCCGCTTCGGCTGCTTTTGCTGCATAACCGTTTGGAATATTACCTGTAGCTAAATAGAAAGTCTTAATCAAAGTTTTATCGATTACTTGCTTACCAAGCTGGAACCCTAATTGATCATTCGCTTCAACAGCTTTATCAATCTCGGCAAATCCACCGGCAATGACATCAACCATCTTCGTTCCATTAGCAGCATCACGTTTTTCTACTGTAGATTGAAGGATTTCATAATACTCTTTTGCTTCTTCAACTTCTTCTTTTACTGCTTCTTTATTATCCCAGTTTTCTTCTACTTCTATAAATTCATGTTTCATAGTTGTATAAAATACTTTTTGCATCAATTTATCAAAAACTTGCTTCACAATTATTGGATCCATAGATCCATCTTTTCCTGCTTGCAGAGCATTGGTAATATGCTGATCAATCTTATCTTCAAACTCAGCATCTCGATCTTGCGTTAGCTTTTGCAGATTATTCGTGTAAAGTTCAGTTACTTTATCAAAATCTACCTCTTTGCCTTCTTTTGCTTTTTCCAACTCAGTAACGGCTTCTTGGAAAACTTGAGCATAATTCACTTCTGCTGCTTCTGAACTTTCCTTTGCTTCCTTTTTGTTTTCAGTCTGTTCTTGTTTTTCCTCTTTAGTAGTATTACTTGACTCACTTGTATTACAACCTGTCAAAACTGTACCTGCTAATAAGAAACTAGCAAAGATTGCTGATAATTCTTTTTTTCTCACTATAATATCCCCCGTCGATTGAAATTGTATGTAATTGATTTTTTAATTGATAATGAAATTCATTAACAAATTGATTGTACCGATAATGTTGGACATAGTCAATCGAATTTTGCAAGAAAAATGCTCTTTTTTTTTATCAATTCAGAAAAATAGGCATTTTTAGATAGAGAATATCCACAAATAGGAAGATGCACATTCCGCTACTTATTTGTGTTATTCTTAAAGACGTGAGACAGGATATTACGTGTGAATTCCTGATACATTGCAGAATACAAGGTTTTGAGAGGAAATAGCTATGCGAAATATAACAATTGTCGGCACAGGCCATGTAGGACTGATAACTGGTGTAACCCTAGCAGAAATAGGCCACCAAGTTGTATGTTATGATATCGATCAAAAGAATATTACATTAATGAATAAGGGAATATCTCCTTTTTATGAACCTGATTTGAATGATTTATTGAAAAAGAATCTTGATACAGGCCTATTACTTTTTACATCTAATCCAAAAGAAGCATTAGTCGATGCAGAGATTATTTATATTACAGTTGGAACACCTACTAATGAAAATGGAGACATTAATCTTGCATATATAGAAGAGGCCGCAAAAACCATTGGTGAGCATGTGACGAAGCAAGAAGTAATCGTCGTCACGAAAAGTACGGTTCCAGTTGGCACCAATAAATTAATTAAGCAATTAATTGAAAAAAATTTAATACATGCAGTTCATGTTGAAATGGTGTCTAATCCCGAGTTTTTGAGAGAAGGTGCTGCTATTTATGATACCTTTTCTGCTGATCGGATTGTTATTGGGGCAGATTGTGAAAAAGCAGCAGCTGTTATCGAAGAAATCAATAGACCTTTTGACACTACTATTGTTAAAACAGATATCTTAAGCGCAGAAATGATTAAATATAGCTCCAATGCTTTTTTAGCAACTAAAATAAGCTTTATAAACGAAATCGCAAACCTATGTGAAAAGGTTGGTGCTAATATAGAAGAAGTAGCCTATGGAATGGGGCTAGATTTACGAATCGGCACTTCATTCTTACAAGCAGGAATTGGATTTGGAGGTTCTTGCTTTCCTAAAGATACTCATGCTTTACTTCAAAAAGCTACTGAAGTAGAGCAACCACTTGAAATTTTAGAATCCGTCATAAAAGTAAATAAACAACAAAGATATGTATTAATTCATAAAGCAAAGCAACATTTTGGTCACTTAAAGAATAAAAAAATTGCAATCTTAGGATTAGCCTTTAAACCAAATACAAATGATGTCCGTGGATCAATTGCTATTGATATCGCTTCCGAGCTAGTTACGGAAGAAGCATTTGTTACAGCTTACGATCCATTAGCCCTAGAAGAAACAAAGAAGGTATTAGGCGAAAAGATTCATTATGCTCGATCTATTGAAGAAGCTATTACAAATACAGACATGGTTTTTATTACGACTGATTGGGATGAAGTAAAAGAATTCTCACTAGAAAAATATGAAAAATTGATGCATAATCCAGTAATATTTGATGGTCGAAATTGTTATCCTTTGAAGGTAGTTTCTAAATATAACCTTGATTATTATTCAGTCGGCAGACCTGCCATAGTAAAGGCAAAGAAATAATTTATGTTATATTCTTTTAAAACTAACAAATTCACATCTCTTTTATACATAATGAATTAACCC
>NZ_JBALMU010000041.1:0-56472 GCF_036962285.1 Bacillus sp. JJ634 | reverse complement strand
GGGTTAATTCATTATGTAGACAGCACCCTTACAAATTGGCAACGGTGTTCTTTAACACACCAATTTGATCAATGGTAATTTCAATTTCATCGCCAGCTCGTAAAAAGCGCGGTGGATTGAAACCTTTTCCTACCCCTGATGGTGTACCTGTTGCAATAATATCTCCCGGTTCAAGGGTCATTCCTTGTGATAGCACAGAAATAATCTCAGAAATCGGAAAAATCATTTTTTCTTTTTCCGAAGATTGCCGAACTTCTCCATTTACTTTTGTTTCAATCTGCAAAGCACTCGGATCCGTAATGACTGATTTGTGAACAATGCATGGACCTAAAGGGCAAGTAGTATCCAAACTTTTTCCGATAAAAAATTGTTTATGGCGCGACTGCAAATCTCGCGCTGTGACATCATTTAAAATTGTATAACCAAATACATAATCTAACGCTTCTTCTTTCGCAATCGCTTTCCCTTCTTTTCCAATAATAACGGCTAGCTCTCCTTCATAATCCAGCTGTTCAGTTACCTCTTGATGAGATAAAATCGGTGCTCCAGAAGCAATTACAGTAGTTGGCGCTTTCGTAAACACCATCACATGTTCAGGAATATCATCCTTACTTCCCATTTCAATTACATGTTCTCGATAATTTTTTCCGACACAAAAGATGTTTTTTAGAGGACGAGGGATGGGAGCCAACAGCTCAACTGCACCAAGCTCAAGAAAATCAGATGGACTCGCTTGTTGTAATACTCTCTCTGCTTGCTTGACAAATTCATCTCCTAATTCAATACATTCAATCATACTTTGAGGAAAATCAAATCCATGTTCTTTCTTTGTCAATGGTAACACCAATACTTCTGAAGCATCTAAAACGCCTACGAAAGATTGTTTATTTTTTCGAGCTGTTATAAACTTCATTATTTTTCACCTTCTATATTTGTAGAATATATCCATTATAACATGGTATTATTTACCATTATCAACTCACTTATCTTCTCTCACTATTCTTCATTGAAAATATTTAAAAATTATAAATGATAGAATGATTCATAGTCCTCCTAGTAGCCAAACTTTAACACAGCCTAACTAAAACGAGCAAACTTAGTAAAAGTCTGCTCGTTATAAAATCGATCCATAATCATTTATAATCTTTCAGCTATTTCCTTCGGCTGATTTACTGATAGAATTGCAGGATTTGTCATTACTTCAATTACAGCAGGACTTCCACTGAACATCGCTCTTTCCAATGCAGGTATAAAATCCTCATTTTTCTCCACTCGTTCCCCATGTGCCCCAAATAATCTTGCTAATTCAGCAAAATTAGGATTCGTTAATTCTGTGGCAATCACACGATCAGGGAAATGCTTCTCTTGATGGGCACGAATGGTTCCGTACATATTATTGTTCACAACGATTGAAATGACTGGAATCTTCTCTCGAACAGCTGTTTCAAGTTCTTGCATTGTCATCATAAATCCTCCATCTCCGGAGAAAGAAATAACTGTTTTGTCTGGTCGCGCTACTTTAGCACCAATTGCGGCAGGCAGCCCATACCCCATCGCTCCGGATGTAGGCCCTATATAAGAATTCTCCTGTTCAAAACGATAATAGCGGGATAACCAACCAAAAAAGTTCCCGGCATCACTTGTTACAATAGCATCCTTCGGAAGTTTATTAACCAAATCGTACATCATGCCATCCAAGTCCACATAATCTAGGGAATAATCAGCTTTTATAGAAGAAAACTCCCTGTATCGTTTATGAAGTTCTGTTATCAGTTTTTTTCTTTCTACATCTCTCATTTGCGGAATTCTTTCAAGTGCTTTTATTAAAAATTGCTTCACATCCGCTACAATCGGGAGCATTGGAGCATATACTTTTCCGATTGTATCAGGAGAAATATCAATATGGATAAGTCGCGCATCGTCCGCTAACAAGCTATAATCCTGTGTTGTTACTTGAGAAAAGCGCGTTCCAAGTGCAATCACCAAATCAGCATTTTTTATATAGCCCAATAAGCTTGAAGGAGTACCGAATCCAAGCCAACCAGCGTAGCATGGATGAGTATTAGGAAAAGCAGAAAAGCGTCTAAAAGCTGTTACAACCGGAATATGCATCGCTTCAGCAAACTTTATTAACAATGAAGTAGATTTCGAGATTGTAACCCCGCCACCAGCAATAAGCACTGGTCTCTTTGCTTTTGCGATTTCTTTAAGCGCCTCATCAACAGACTTCTCATCTGGATTTGAAGCTCCTACATAATAAGGTTTTTGTTCAACAAATTCAGCTGTATCCTCCAACATATCATGAGGTAAAGAAACGACAACAGGCCCTGGCCGCCCTGAACGTGCAATATGGAAGGCACGGTGTAATAGCTCTGGAATCCGTTCGACCCGATCAATTTCTACAGCCCACTTACATAAATGGCTAAACAATCCTGAAAAATTCACTTCTTGAAATGCCTCTTTCTCTTTAAAAGAACGTTCAACTTGACCAATCAGGGCAACTAAAGGTGTAGAGTCTTGCATCGCTGTATGAAGTCCAATAGCCAAGTTGGAAGCTCCTGGGCCTCTTGTAGCCATACAAACGCCTACATCACCTGACGTTTTGGCATATGCCTCAGCCATAAAGGATGCTCCTCCTTCATGACGTGCAGCAATAAGTTGAATATCAGAATGATCATATAATGCGTTGATTACACCTAAATAGCTCTCTCCAGGAACACAAAAAGCTTTCTTTGTTCCCTCTTTTACCATCACGCGAACGACTGCTTCTCCCCCTGATAATCTCTTCAAATTATGTGTCCCTCCCTTTTACCTTTATGAACCTATAGTCAACGCTTAGTAAATCGCATCTTCGATTACTAATTGGTTTTCTGCAAAACGCTCCACCCTTAAAGGCGTTAAATCAAGCGTGTCGTAGTGTCCTGTTCTAATCAGTTCTGAAAGACATTTACCAACTGCAGGTGCCTGCTGCATCCCATGGCCGCTAAATCCAAAAGCAACATAGTATCCCTTCATAGATGGATATTCTCCAAGAATAGCATTATGATCCTTTGTATTAAAATCATATAATCCGGCCCAACCTCTCTCGACTTTCACCTGTTCAAAATTCCCAATGCGATGAGCAAGAATTGGCCAAATATTTTCAACAAAGTCAGAGCGTCGCCAGCTAAAATCTATTTTCGGTTCTATTTCTTCTGCATAACCGGCGATAAACTTTTCTCCTTCATGACGGAAATAGACCCCTGTAGGATCCATCGTTAACGGAAGATATTCTTTTAAAGGTTCTTCAACATCAAATTGAAATATTTGTCTGGGCAAAGGTACAACAGGTAACGGCAAATTCGCTTTTTCACTTAACATGGCAGCCCAAGCCCCCGCACAATTTACAACAACGGGTGCATAATACTCGTTACCATTAGCAAGTCGAACACCTTTGATTTTCCCTTGCTCTGTAAGAAGGCTCTCAACTTCCTCATATATATACTCAGCTCCTAATTTTTTCGAGCACTTCACATACCCTTGCATAACAGAATATGGATCTAAGTAACCACTCTCCGAACAATACAACCCACCTGCTAAATCCTCCACATTTAATTCTGGAATGATTGTTAACAATTCATTTTTTTCAAGAAGCTGAGAGTTAACACCATTTCTATGTTGAAGCACTAAATGTTTTTCAAAACGATGCATCATCTTCTCTGTAGCAAGAAATAAATAACCTCTTTGTTTAAAGTCAATTTCAACCGCTTCTCCATCTATAGCCATTGTTTTAGAAAATTCTTTATAAACTTGTAGACTAAACCGGCTTAACTGAACATTGATATCTGTCGTATATAATTGACGAAAGCCCCCCGCACTTCTAGGTGTAGAAGAAAATTCATAGATCCTATCTTTTTCAAAAACTATAATTTTACCAGTAAAACCATCATTTAAAAGATTAAAAGCAATACTAGAACCAATAACTCCACCACCAACAATGAGGATATCCGCCTTATCTTTCATTCATGAACCACCTTTCCTAATTTATAAAGAAATTCTTATTATTAATGTACTAATTTAAGCGATGAAGGAACTACGTAAATTTTTCACAAAAAATCCTATCTTATAAACGAAAAAATTGTCACTTTTCACAAGGGAAAATAGCAATCTTTATAGAATTCCTAGTAAAACATCTACTATATAAGGAGGTCTGCTCCGTGATTTTAAAACAAATTGCGCAAAGGATTGTTGAAAATACATCAGAAATAATCGGTCATCCGATCAGCATTACCGACGAGAAAGGGTATATTATTGGAACAACAGACCCAAGTCGGTTGGGAAGTTTCCATCAAGCATCACTAGATATATTAAAAAGAAAGCAAATTGTTTGTTATGAAATAAATGAGGTTAAACTATTCAAAAATGTTCTACCGGGAGTAGCGGCCCCTATTATGTTCAATCATGAAGTAATCGGTGTATTAGGGATTATAGGGAACCCGGATGAGGTTAACAAATATGCTCAAATTGTTAAAAGCCATGTTGAAATGATGTGCCAAGAATTTTTCAAACAAGAAATGAGTGTGCTTGAATCTCAAAAAATAGATACCCTCATACACCACCTTATAAATTCTCAAAATTCCGAAAATCACACTCGTATTATTAGATATGGAAAAATACTAGGGTATGATTTAGATGTAAAAAGAGCTTGTCTCCTTATCGATTTAGACATGCTTTCACTGCATGTATCTACTCAAACTGACGAATTATCGTTACAGCGTCTTCCAAAAGAGTTAATAGATAATTTGAAGTACTACTTTATAGATCATACACAGGATATCATTTCATTATTAACCCTCGATCAATTCATCATCTTAAAAGCGATTAATCCAAGAGAAACCACCGATATGTTTTTCAAAAAGATTAAACATAAGCTCCAAAGGCTAAATCAATATTTAGAAGTTACATATCATTCAAATGCAGCAATCTCCATTGGAAATATACAGAGTGGGGTTGATGGAATTAGAGAGTCTTACCGAAATGCCTTAAAAGCTTTATCTGCTGGTAAAAAAACCGATATCCAGCCCAGGATATACCGCTATAATGATTGGAACATAGCACTAGAACTATTATCAAAAGGATTAACCCCTTATATTAGAGATCGATTAACTGAAAATTATCATGATTTTATTCATCATGATAATTTTGATACTCTTTCATCTACATTCATGGCCTATTGCAAATGCAATATGAACCTAAGCGAAACTGCACGAAGTTTATTTCTTCACCGTAATTCCTTAGTTTATCGTTTGGAAAAAATCGGAGACCTCACTTCACTAAATTTAGCTAATTTTGAACATTGCTTACTTTTATATTTCACGATTAAAATCCATTCAGAGCATACTAATACAAAAATGGTTAAGCAGTCTAAAAAACAAATAGATAAATCTTCAAACGCTATGAAGTAATCCTTTTTGATGCACCTTTAGGAAATAGGATTTAGACATACGAAAGGACCACAAAACTTTCTTTAAGAAATACTTTGCGGTCCTTTTATCACACGCTATCTATACAGTTAGAGATTCTTCTCTTTCTTTTTCATCAATCTCTTCATTCGCTTTATTCCTTCTTGTTTTCAACGCATTCCATATGATTGCTCCAATTAATACAAATCCTAAATAACCTGTAATTGGATATAAGGTTCCTACCAAATTAGTAAAGCCAGCAAAGCTTGCCATAAAGGAAATAATACCTATTCCTATAATATAATATTTAAACTTCGGATGATCGGCTTTAAAAAAACGAACTGTAAATGAATAGAGCATTCCAACTGCGGTATTATAAATCATCCCTAGTATTAGAATCGCCATAATCCCTGCAAGCCATGGGGCGATATGATTTGCTAGAACTAAAGTTGGCATATCGACATTCTGAATCTGATCAATTTTACTAAACATAGATACATGAAATAGAATGACTAATAAACCAAGCATTATACCACCTAGTATACCACCCATTTTAGTTGATTTATTATCTTTACTTGTCCCTCCCATGACTGTTAGCATGGAAAAACCTGCAGCAATACAGTAAGACACATATAAGGCAGCACCTAATATCCAATTTGAAGCAGCTGCTGATTCAGGCTGACTAAATTTCTTCATTTCAGCAAAATTAAAATCCATTGTAGCAAGCGAATATCCCCCTATAATGAGAATCATTAAAAATAAAATGGGAGTAAAAGCTCCTATAATCGAGATGATTTTTTGAATATTCATACACACGGTTGCAATTGTTACTATCGCCATGAACAAATTTCCAATATAATGAGGTAATCCAAATTGCTGTTCAAAAAGCGATCCGCTCCCCGCAATCATGACAACTAATACACCGAATAAAAAAAATGTAATAATCAAATCTATAACGTTTCCTAAATACTTTCCACAAATATGATGCAGTACTTGCCTATGTGAGGTAGCTTGAAGTACATTCCCTAATTGCACCACCTGCATGAATAGAAACGCAAATAATAGAGTTGCAATAATCGCACCTAAAGTTCCTTTCCATCCGAAATAAGTAAAGAATTGCATGATTTCTTGCCCAGAAGCAAACCCTGCACCAACAATAATTCCGACAATAGCTGCTGCAAATTGCAAACTTTGTTTCATTTATCCACCTCTTTTTTTAAATTTAGTTGTGTTAAACAAACACTTTGGATTCATGGTAGCTCTAGCTTTATGAAACGGGGGAGAAAGCCCGTTCACTCCAGCATTTCATAAAGCTAGATTAAGCTTTCAGCAGAGCTGAAAGGCACATGAGGCCGAGAACGTCTCGAATAAAATGAGCCAAAATCAGCACTGTCGTATAACGTAATATTACTTTACTGAAAATTCAGAAAATTATAAGTGGAAGTTTCCTTAGATAAAACCATGATATGGTTTCTGGCTAGTAGCATGGTGAATCCAATTGATCAAAGTTATAAAATCATAAGTGGGGAGTTTGACATGTCTTTGTATATCCGCTGCGTATGGGGGTAAATCACTACATTCTAATAAGATTGCAGCTATATCTGGATTATCATTTACTAAATTAATAGTGGCTGTAACAACTTCATTTCTCACTTTTTCATTATCAAAAGTACCTCTATTCTCTATAATGGCTGAAAACTCAGGTAGTTTACTCAAATCCTTTATTACGCAAACACTTGGATCGAATATACCACAGCTTTTAAATAAATTTTCTTTCATTCCATTAGCATACGCTGTCAAAATACCGATTTTTTGGTTCGATTTTAAACCTGTTTTAATCCATGGTACTTGAACAACACTTGATAGGTACACCGGGATATCAACAGCATCTGCCACCTTGTCCTGAAAGTTCCCGAAAAAACCACATGCTGCCGAGATTGCTCGGGCGCCCTCTGCTTCTAATTCTTTAGCCGCTTCAATGATACTTTCCAAAAGTCTCTCATCTCCATCTAATAATCTAGATGTCGTACAATTAGGCACTTTTTTCAGTCTTACAGGAAATGTATACGTACTTAAGTTTGCTACGTTCCCGGGTAACACTGGATACCAACATTCATCGAGATACAGAATCCCGACTGAATAACCAGATATATATTGGCCTCTTTTTTGTGTGACTACAGTGGTTTTTGTTTCCGTATCCATATATCCATACTCTCTTTCTTGATCAATCGTTTTTACATCCATGTTTATTTCCCCCTTTTTATTTACATTTTTCTTCTATACAAACTGTAACTTCAAGTTTGATATTTTTATTTTATAAAATAGTTTTTAGTAATGCTAATATAAATAACAAGTTTTGCCTGTTTTTCCTTGCTATGTTATGCTCGACATAGCAAGGAAGACAGGCATTTTTTGTTCTCATACTATATTCATAAAGTATTAATAGTTATCGATTTGCGCTCTCTGTAATTTGCCACTGTAATCCACATAAATGGATTTCCATTCTGTATATACATCTAATGAGGCCACACCAGAATCACGATGACCGTTACCTGTTCCTTTTGTTCCACCAAAGGGAAGATGAATTTCAGCTCCTGTTGTTCCTGCATTGATATACACAA
The DNA here is from genome assembly GCF_036962285.1 of Bacillus sp. JJ634. NCBI lineage: Bacteria > Bacillati > Bacillota > Bacilli > Caryophanales > Bacillaceae > Bacillus > Bacillus sp. JJ634. The sequence continues at coordinate 48,410 of NZ_JBALMU010000041.1, read as the reverse complement.
TTCCTGTATCTAGGTCATTCATAGCTTGGAAAGCACGATTAACATCTGCAGTGAAAATAGCGCTCGATAAACCAAATTCTACACTGTTATTCACTTCAATAGCTTCTTCTAAACTTTTCACTTCAATAATAGAAACGACTGGTCCAAAAATTTCTTCTTTTGCAATTCTCATATTTGGTTTCACATTTGTAAAAATTGTTGGAGCATAGAAGTTCCCTCTATCTAAGCCATTTTCCGTTACAATATATCCACCAGCAAGAAGTTTAGCTCCTTCGTTCACCCCTATTTTCACATATTCATCAATTCGTTCAAGGGAGGAACGATTAATAACCGGACCTACTTTTACTGTTTCATCAAGACCATCCCCAATCTTTAATTCCTCAATGCGTTTCAACAATTTGCTTTCTAATTCTTCCTTGACGCTTTCATGAACAATAACACGACTGGTAGCCGTACATCTTTGACCGCTTGTTCCAAACGCCCCCCATAATATTCCATCTACTGCAAGATCAAGGTCAGCATCCTCTAAAACAGTTACTGCGTTTTTTCCTCCCATCTCAAGAGATGTTCTTTTTAACAATGCCCCCGCACGCTCATTAATTTGCTTACCAACTTCATTAGATCCCGTAAAAGAAATAAGATCGATATCCGGATGTTCAACCATAGCATTTCCTACTTCACTACCAGAACCATTTACAAGATTAATAAGACCGTTTGGTAGACCAGCTTCTTCATAAATACGGACAAAACCTTGTGCAACCGCTGGCGTTTCAGTTGCTGGTTTCCAAACAATCGCATTACCTGAAACAAGTGCAGGTAGCGATTTCCAAGAAGCAATCGCAATTGGAAAATTCCATGGCGTTATTAATCCAGCAATTCCGATTGGTACACGAACACTCATCGCAAATTTCTTACGAAGCTCAGATGGAACTGTATCGCCCAAAAGACGTCGACCTTCCCCCGCCATATAATAAGCCATGTCGATCGCTTCTTGGACTTCCCCTCGTGCTTCATCAATCACTTTTCCCATTTCACTTGTCAAAATCTGCGCTAACTCTTCTTTTCTTTCTCTTAATAAAGTAGCAACCTTATATAGAACTTCAGCACGCTCAGGAGCTGGAACTAAACGCCATGATTTTTGGGCAACTTTAGCAGCTTGAACGGCACGATCGACATCTTCTTTTGTAGATTGAACAACTTCTCCAAGAATCTCTCCATTTGCTGGGTTCGTAACAGAAATAGCTCTGCCTGATGACGATTCGCTCCATTCACCATTGATAAAATTTAAAAATCTTTTCATTTTCCATCCTCCTCTTACTGAATTTTGGCTATTCTATTAAACCATTTTGACTCCAAGTTTTTGTTTAATTCTTTCTATGGCCTCATAAAGACGTTGAGTCGGAACAGATAAAGACACTCGAAAATATCCCTCTCCAGCAGGACCAAATGCATTACCTGGAGTAAAAATCACACCTGTCTTTTCCATTACGTTTGTTACAAATTCAGTTGAAGTATATCCTTCAGGAACTGGTGCCCAAATAAAAAAACTTCCATTTGGTGGATTTACATATACTCCGATGGTCGCCAGTCCGTCTAGCATAGCCTTCATGCGTTCTTTGTATATTTGATTATGTTTTGTAATACAGCTCTGATCACCACTATTTAAAGCAAATGCAGCAGCTTTTTGAATCGGAGTAAATTGCCCTGTATCTACATTACTTTTAAGTATCGATAAAGATTTAATAATATCTTTATTGCCTACAACATAACCAATGCGCCACCCTGTCATATTATAGGACTTTGAAAGAGAACCAAATTCTACCGCAATATCTTTTGCCCCATCTACTTGCAAAATACTAGGTGCTTTATAGACATCAAAAGTGACCATATTATAAGCTGAATCATGGGCGATTGGAATTTGATGTTCATAAGCAAATGAAACAGCACGATCAAAAAATTGTTTATCAACAGTAGCCGCAGTAGGATTACCGGGATAATTTAAAAACATAAGTTTTGAGCATCTAAGAATTTCCTTTGGAATAGAACTAAAATCTGGTTCAAAATTGTTTTCTGGTTTCAATGGCATACTATAAGAGTGACCATTAGCAAGATGTGTTGCCATTCTATACACAGGGTAGCTAGGATCCGGAATAAGAACCGTATCACCTGGGTCAATTAAGGCAGGAACTATATGAGCAATTCCCTCTTTAGAACCGATGAGTGTAAGAACCTCCGTATCAGGGTCAAGCCTTACACCATACTGACGTTCATAAAAGTTAGCCACAGCTTGCCTAAATTCCTCACACCCTATAAAACTAGGATATTTAAAATTCGAAGGATTCCGCATTTCTTCAATCAGCTTGTCTACTATATGTTCTGGTGTAGAAAGATCAGGGTCTCCTATTCCTAAATCGATGACATCAACTCCCGATTTAATCATTGCCGCTTTTTTCTTATTTATTTCTGCAAATAAGTAAGGCGGAATTTGTCCTACTCTATCTGATTGAAAAACCACTCCTTACATCACCTCTCTCTTTTTTAAAAATAAATCTTATATATCATAAATAAAATTTATCCTCTTTTACCATTTATAACTATGGATGTTTTATACAAAAATCAGGAGGCAAATACGTTAATCTTCCGTATGATTTATACAAATTTAAACGTGGAATTTTTCCAATAGGAAAACAGAAATGAGAGCGACTCAAAAACGTCGTTATGTAACGACCTATTGAGTCCCCCTCGTCTAGTTAACTAATTATGATTCTATTCAGCAAACCGTTCATCTAATTGCTTCCGAAGCACAAACTTTTGAATTTTCCCGCTCGCATTCCGCGGTAGAGCATCACGGAAAATATATTTACGTGGTCGCTTATAATTAGCTAACGTATCGCTATTTTTACACCAATTTTCTAATTCGCTATCGGTTAAAGATGAATTTTTAGCCACAACAAAGGCCACAACCGTTTCTCCATAGTGCTCATCAGGTAGTCCAATGACCGCACAATCAAGGACATCGCTATGTTCATATAGTGTATCTTCTACTTCACGCGGATAAACATTTTCGCCACCTGAAATAATCATATCGTCCACGCGGTCTTTGACATATAAGAAACCTTCTTCATCTAAATAGCCAATATCACCGGAATGATACCACCCTTTATAAAGCGCTTTTTCGGTTGCTTCTTCCCGTTGAAAATATTCCTTCATCATACAAGGACCCTTCACTAGAATTTCACCGGTTTCTCCTGGAGGGAGTCGGTCATCAGGATCCGAAGGACCATCTTCATTTGGACGCACAATAATCAGTTCATGCTCAGAACAGACTTGACCTGCTGCCCCCGCCTTTCTTACTTGGTCATCTTCGAGCAGCAATGTAATGGCCGGTCCCATTTCGGTCATTCCATATGCTTGAACAAGCTGGATACCTAACTTTTCTTGGCAAGCGAGTACAAGCGTTGGTGCCATTGGAGCTGCGCCATATAAACCTATTTTCAAGCTGCGTAAATCATACTTTGATAACTCTTCCTGAAGCAGCATATTCCACATCGTTGGAGCGGCAAAAAGCTTTGAAATTTTTTCTTTTTCAACCAACTCTAATACCGTGTTTGGCTTAAATTGATGTAAAATGACATTTTTAGCTCCGGCCTGAATTCTCGGCAAAAAAGCACAATGCAGTTCAGCACAATGAAACATTGGAGCTGTAATTAAGCCTACATCATCACTATCTAATTTTTGTGCCTTCGATAAAATATCGCTTTGGATAACCATCTCTTTATGAAGATGAACAACTCCTTTTGGTCTTCCAGTCGTTCCACTCGTATACATAATCGCATACCAATCGTCTTCTGTTACTGTTTCATCTAGCACTAGCTTAGGGGCTAATGATAGTTTTTCATGATAATTGGCTGCATAAGACGGAGTATCTTCGTCAATATACCAAAATGCTACTGTTGGAAAACGCTCTTCTAATGCGGAAACAACTGATGCTAACGGTTGTTCAAATAAGACTACTTTTGGCTCGGCATCTTGTAGAATATAAGCAACTTCCTCAGCCATTAGACGAAAATTAATTGGATTAAATACCGCTCCAATTTTAGCACAAGCAAAGAAAGCGGTTGCTAACTCTTCATTATTATAAAGATACGTTGACACCCTATCTCCCTTTTTCACTCCTTCATTCTTTAAAGCTCTGGCTAAGGCATCTACTTGATTGTTCCATTCTTTGAAGGTGAAGCGTCTATTTCTTCTGACATCGTATAGTGCTTCTTTGTTAGGGAATGTGTTTACTGTCTTTTCGAAAATCTCGCTAATCGTTTTGGACATATCTTTTTCCCTCCTTCAATATAAATAAATGATCAATCTAGTCTTTCAATAATCGTTGCATTCGCCATACCGTGGCCTTCACACATTGTTTGCAGCCCATATCTTCCACCTGTACGTTCTAGTTCATGCATAAGCGTCACCATTAAACGAGCACCGCTTCCGCCAAGTGGATGACAAAGTGCAATCGCTCCACCATTTGGATTTACCTTCTTCGAATCTGCTCCTGTTTCTTTTAACCAAGCTAACACAACGGGCGCAAATGCTTCATTCACTTCAAACACATCGATATCGTCTATGGAAAGTCCTGATTTCTCTAATACCTTCTGAGTTGCTGGAATCGGACCCGTTAACATCAGGGTTGGATCTGAACCAACAACAACGCGAGTGTGTACTTTAAAACGAGGCTTTAGGCCAAGCTCCTCTGCTTTCTTTCGTTCCATTAAAAGTAACGCAGCTGCACCATCACTAATTTGGCTTGAATTTCCCGCATGAATAACACCATCTTCTTTAAACACCGTTTTTAACCCCGATAACACTTCAAGCGTCGTTCCTGGTCGTGGACCGGAATCTTCCCTCACTTCGGTTAGATTTCCTTCTTTATCACTTCCAACAATCGGGATGATTTCTCGTTCAAAATATCCTTCACGTTGTGCACGAAGAGCGCGCTCATGACTTTCTACAGATAATTGGTCACATTCTTCACGAGTGATTCCCCATTTCTCAGCAATCCGCTCCGCAGAAAGCCCTTGATGAATCACTTCATACTTGTCTAAATATTTTTGACTTGGTTTAGTACCTTGGTAGTTCGAACCGATTGGTACGCGCGACATATTTTCTACTCCGCCTGCAACTATTACATCCATATCGCCAGCAAGAATCGCTTGAGCGGCAAAGTGAACAGCTTGTTGACTAGATCCGCATTGGCGGTCCAGCGTTACACCTGGAACTTCAATCGGATATCCCGCAATTAACGAAGCAACGCGCGCAATATCACCCGCTTGCTCTCCTGCTTGTGAGACACAACCGAGAATGACATCATCGATTATCGCTGCATCAATGCCTGTCTTCTCCACTAACTTCTTCAACACTTCTGCGGCTAAATCATCTGGACGAATATCTCTAAAAACCCCATTTCTTCTTCCAACTGGTGTACGTATTCCTTCAACAATGACCACTTCACGCATCCTACTTCCTCCTCTAAACGGTTACAACCCTAGATTTTTGGCAATGATTGTTTTCATAATTTCATTTGTACCGGCATAGATACTGGCTACAGGAATATCTCGATAGCGTCTAGCAATCTTGTATTCTTCCATATATCCATATCCACCGTGAAGCTGCATACAGGCAGTTGAAATGTTTCGAGCCATCTCTGTTAATTTCCATTTAGCCATAGATACCTCGGTTACTACATGTTCACCAGCGATATGCTTTGCGATTAATTGGTCGAGAAAGGCTCTTCCCATTTTAATTTCTGTTGCCATTTCAGCGATTTTAAATTGGGTATTTTGAAACTTGCTAATGGACTTTCCAAACGCTTCGCGACTTTTCACATATTCAATCGTCTCTTGAAGCATATCCTCTGATGCTGCTTGCGCACAAATTGCAACAACAAGTCGCTCTTGTTGCAATTTCTCCATTAAATAAGTAAAACCTTTGCCCTCTACACCAATTAGATTTTCTTTTGGCACACGACAATCTTCAAAGATCAACTCTGCTGTATCTTGACTATGTAGACCAACTTTGTTTAATTTTCTGCCTCTTGAAAAACCTGGCGTATCCCTTTCAATCGCTAATAAGCTAACCCCTTTATGCTTAGGAACTGCGTTTGGATCGGTTTTACAAGCGACAATCACTAAATCTGCATGAATTCCATTTGTAATAAATGTTTTTTGCCCGTTCACAATATAATGATTGCCATCTAAGACAGCTGTTGTTTTAATACTGGCAAGATCCGATCCTGCTCCCGGTTCCGTCATCGCAATCGCAGTAATACATTCTCCTGTCGTACATTTTGGCAGCCAACGCGATTTTTGTGCTCTAGTTCCATAAGCAGAAATATACGGAACGACGATATCGTTATGCAAACCTACGCCAATTAAACTCGAACCAACTCGTTCAAGCTCTTCATTGACCACAACAGAAAAGCCCCAATCCACATCTGAACCACCATACTCTTCTGGTAAATCTGGAGCTAAAAATCCTTGTTCCCCAAGCTTTTTCCAAAATGAACGTGGAATGATTCGATCTTCTTCCCATTGTTCATAAAAAGGAACAGCCTCTTTTTCTAAAAACTTACGCAATGATTGTCGAAAAATAACATGATCATCTGTTAAATATGGATGCTTCAACTGTCAGTCCCCCTCTAGGCAACATCATCATTATTTTGTTTACGGCTGCATGCGAATCGCGCCATCTAAACGAATCGTTTCCCCGTTCAGCATTGGATTCGTTATAATGCTTTCTGCTAATTTCGCATATTCTTCTGGATAACCAAGACGAGCTGGGAATGGTACCATTTTTCCTAAAGCAATCATCGCTTCTTCCGGCAGTGCATCAACCATCGGTGTATGGAATAAGCCTGGAGCAATCGATACGACACGAATGCCATTTGAAGCAAATTCACGGGCAAGCGGCAGCGTCATCCCAGCGACTCCACCTTTTGAAGCACTGTATGCAACTTGTCCAATTTGACCTTCAAAAGCGGCAACTGAAGCGGTGTTAATAATAACCCCTCTTTCTCCTGATTCATTTGCTTCATTTTGAGCCATTTTCTCTGCAGCTAAACGAATCACATTAAACGTGCCAATTAAATTAACAGAAATCACTTTTGAGAACGCTTCCAATTCATGAATCCCTCGACGGCTTAAAACCTTTTTTGCAATAGCAATTCCCGCACAATTGACAACAGTATTAATCTGACCAAATCGCTGAATGGCTTGATCGATAGCTCTTTGAACGTCCTCTTCCTTCGTTACATCGGTTTTCACAAACAAAACGGACTCTCCATATTGCTTAGCAAGTTGCGCACCATTCTCTTCAAAAAGATCAAGAATGACGGCCTTTCCGCCTTTTTCCACAATATGTTGTACCGTTGCCTTCCCAAGGCCGGAAGCTCCCCCTGTTACAATGGCAATCGAATCTTGTATGTTCATACGAGCACCCCTCTCCCAAATATTTGAAATATACTTTTATATTAGCATGACTATTTTGAAAATTCATATAATAATACCCTTTTTGTGGTTTTTTTTTACAAAAAGTTCGTATTATAACAGCTACGATTTGGAGATAAATAGGAATGTTATCATCATGTTTAAAGATCGGAGTATGTATAGCATGAAAATCATGCATTTAACAATAGAACTGATTGCGGGATTTTTTCTGCTTTTTATAATCATCAAATTCGTTGGCAAGAAAATTATTAATCAAATTACACCTTTCACTTTTATTGCCGCTATAGTATTAGGAGAATTACTAGGCAACGCCTTATACGATCATCAAATTGGGATTCTTTATGTTATATACTCCATGGTATTATGGGGAATTTTGCTCTTTATAGTCGAATATCTTGGACAAAAATCCTTATGGTTTCGCGGCCTTTTTGAAGGAAAACCATCTGCTCTTATTAAAAATGGGGTCATCGACCGAGCAGAGCTGAGGAAAAATCGCATGAATATCAATCAGTTGCAAAGCTTACTTCGGCAAAGCGAAACCTTTTCGATTCGAGAAGTTGCCTTTTGTTATTTAGAGGCGAACGGTTCTATTAGCATTTTAAAAAAACCACAATATCAGAAAACAACATTGCAGGATTTCAATCTTTTAGGGACGCCTGTTTACGTTCCTGTTACGCTCATTCGTGATGGGGAAGTACTGTGGGATGAACTAAAAGATTTAGGATTTGATGAATATTGGTTAAAGGTGCAACTCTCATCACAAAATATTTCAGATTATAAAGATGTTTTTATCGCTGAATGGTTGGAGGGGGACGGGATTTTTGTACAGACTTATCAGTTTCAATCCTCACCCTCTAACTAAGGAGGATGCTATGCCGTAGTCTGGATAAGTTGGTATGGTTGTTTTATAAAGAAAGATATTCGCGAACCCCCCCTGTATACCCTACATCGATGGAGGTTCGCAATTTTTTAAAAGCAATAGTTATTCAAAGTCAACAGGATTCCCCTCTTAAACTTTCAACTAATATCATTATAAATACACTTATCTATTTACAAAGTACATAGTCATTGACTTATTTAGAGCGACCTCCCCACTCCCCCTCAAAAATCAATCCATCCAATTGTTGTCGTTTCTCCCAATTATAAATCTCTAGCAAAGGTCGATCTGGATAATTTTCCGTATAACCAACGGAAAGTAAAGCGACTGGATCCACATGATAGGGAATACCTAAAATCGTTCGGACATCGGCTTTTTTATAAAAGCTTACCCAGCCCATTGCTAGTCCTTCTGCATAAGCAGCAAGCCACATGTTTTGGATGGCACAGCTTGTGGACATTAAATCCGTTTCAGGGATTGAGTTTCTTCCTAATACATGGTCACCGGCACTGAATGGGTTGCATGTCACACAAATGGTGACAGGTGCTTCAAGAATTCCGGCAATTTTCAAATCTAAAAAGGTTAACTCGCGATCCGTTCCTTCATAATGAATCGCAAGCGCACGTCGTTCTTTTTCAACGATGGCAGCTAGTTTTTTCTTTGTTTCGTCATCTTTGATAATGATAAAATTCCATGGCTGCATAAATCCAACTGATGGGCCACTGTGAGCCGCTTCTAATAGTTTATATAATGTTTCATCCGGAATCGGTGTTTGTAAAAAGGTCCGAATATCTCTTCGATTAAAAATCGCTTTATAGACTCCGCTTTTTTCTGCTTCACTTAACTTATTCATACTAATCCCTCCAATTTTTAGACAATAAAAAAATTCCCAGCCTAAATAGGCTGAGAATTTGCCAAATCTCAGAACATCCAATACTGGCAGGTCTCCTGGCTCTGATTCAACGTCAGTCTGTCCCTTCCCGGAAATAATCCGGTGGCTATGACAGCGACTCCTCAACTACAGTGGCGGGCTCCGCATCGTCTTACCGATTTCCCTATTCTCTTCCACATGGAAGCACCAATATGGCGTTTAGATAATATGTCTAATACTATTGTTATCCGAAACTAAATTACCATGACTCATATAATAAGTCAAGATTTTACTCTTTTGATAACATTCCTTCAACATTCTCTGATGCTTGCATGTTATAGATTGGTAGAATAAACAAAAGCCCGATAATAAATAGAATCGCTGCTACTTCAAAAATCATAATAATTGAAAACATTTCTTTTAAAATACCAGCAATACTCATTGTTAATACCATCGCTCCAGAGAAAAGCGGACTTAACGTACCGTTCACTCTTCCAATAAATTCTGATTTTGTGTTTTGTAAAATCATCGTATTAATGCCGACTTGAATACATGGGAGGAAAAATCCGTTCACAAATTCAGCGACAAGAGTTAATGTAAGGTCTGTTGAAAAACCAATCACACTCATACCAATTGCATTGGCTAGCATCCCGATTACTAAAAGCTTTTGCGGAAGAAGAGATTTAGAGAATATAACAGAAGCCGCTCCCCCCAAAATCATTCCGATTCCATTCACCATTAATAGCCATTGTAAATTTTCTTTTGCTAACTCTAATCGTTCTGTTACAAGAAAAACGGCTAATGGTTGAATAAGTCCGATTGCAAGTCCTGCAGCCATAAAACAAATTCCAAGTAGCTTCAATTCCTTTTTAGCAAGAACATAACGAATTCCACTTTTCATATCTTCAAGTAAGGTTGTAGCTTTCTGTTCATCCTCTGTTTTATGGTCAGTTGGAATGAATAGAAGCATCACTGCAGAAAGAAGAAAGGCTATTCCTGTAACAATCATCGACACAACGATTCCAAATTGTTGGAAAATCATTGTACCAAGAACAGGCCCAAGCACCATAAAGACAGCAAAAATCGTTTGGTAAATCGACATCGCTGACTGCAGCAATTCCGGGCTTAAATGCATCTTAAATAGTTTCATCCCCGACGGCTGAGAAAACTGCGATAAAATCGACGAAATCAATGTAGCAAAAAAGACAATCTGCCAAGAACCAAACACTAGTGTGAGTACTACCGCAAAAACCGAAATAGCACTTAATATATCACACCATACCATCGTTCTTTTTGGCCGCCAACGATCAGCAAATGTCCCGCCAATAAAAGAAAAAATAAAAATCGGAGCAAATTCAGCAACAGAGATCATGGAAACAGCAAAAGCATTTCCATTTGTTTTTTCCATAATAAATAACAAAATCGCAAAATTCCTCACCCAAATACCGATTTGAAGAAACAAAGCGGATAGGAAAATCGCTTGAACAAATCGATTTTTCAATAATTGTGACATAACAGTCCCCTTTTCTATTAATGATTATGGGAGAAAACAAAAAACCTCCCATCCGTTATTTTTGGATAGGAGGTCGTCAAAAACCATAAAAAAAGACATAGTACATCATGTACTATAACTTCGATGATTTTTTAAAAGTACAGACTAATCCCATTCAAAAATAACTTCGTATTATACAACGAATCTATTCTTCAAAACAGGATTAGTTAATCATCGTCCTATGGTCACCCTTTCGATTTATGATGTACCTATGTTACATTGTTTCCCCATTTTTTTCAAGGTATTTTTCCATTAAATTACCAATGGAATTTATACTTCCGGCGTATCCGTTGGCTTCGCATATCCTTTCTCATATTGTTGATCAATTGCCTCCCGTATTTCTTTTACCGTTTTTCCATTGTTAAAATCAATTACTGTCTTAGCAGCAATTTCTAAGCAGACACCACATTTCGTTCCATGATCATCCCATACCACCGCACCGCTTTTTTTATTTTCAAATACAAAGCAGTCGTAATTGTTTTGATGATTAGCCGATTCCCCACATCCGCAATAACAAGGGATTTGTTCTAATAGTTCTTGATGCTTAGCAGCAGCCGCGTAGATCGTCTGCATATCCTCTGGTTTATCTGCTAGAAATTTAGGCATTTCTCCTATCCCACTCGTTTCTTCACGAATATCACCTGAACTTGTGTGTTCCGTATGACCTTGATGATTATCATGACTTTCTTCCTCACTTGAACAAGCCCCCAATAACAATGTAGAGCAGATTCCGAATGTTAGCATCGCTTTTTTCAATCTCATCATATACACCTCTGGAAAAATTTGGTTTTTCTTATTTTACTAGAAAAAGAGGAGTTTCTTCAAAGGTAATGTTTTCTTATATCCATAGTAAAACCGCTTCAGCCTATATAACCTGAAGCGGTTTTTTCAACTAGTCTACAAAAATCCCTTCATCCTTTGCGTCTAAAATAAGTTCTTGAATCAGCTCATAAATCGTATCGCGAAAAACGGTTAAGTCAATAGCTGGGGTGAGCGGAATAAAACTGATGCTTCTTTCTATACTTCAATTCAATAACGATTGAACCAATAAAAATCACCTTTAGATATACATTCATCGACGTTAACTGTTCCAACGAATAACACATTGTCTTGAATCACAATAGTTGGTGGATATTGAGCAGAATTATATAATCTGTTCTCTAAATCATCATTATAGAGTCGCAACACCCTTTTCCCATGATCCATTTCTAGAATCGATAAAAATTGTGAAAAGTAATGTTCCAATCGTGCTAGATTCATTTCATCAAAACAAACAATAAACAATTTCGATTCTTCCATTTCCGCTTTTCTTAGCGCATTAATTAAACCTGAATCTTCTGAACGATACACCATATGCAGCGTGTTATCAAAAAATTAGCATCAACTATCATTTTACACTAGTAGACCAAAAGTTATTGGCCTTAGAAACTAGGAAAGAAAGCAAAATAAACAACAACTGTGTTCTATTACTAGAGTATGTAGTCAGAACTAAAAACCCTTCCCTTTTCCAAAAAAAGTAAGGGAACGGGTTTTTAGCGTTCTACAAACTCACTCCGATGTCGTCAGGGACGCCTGGACATTCGGATTAATTTCCGCCTGGGGATAGTTAATTTGTTCCCCGAACTCTACCCAGTCGAGATTTGCCATCATCAGCAGATAGCGTTTACCGGTGGACGGATCGCTGATGATAATGTGGTCACGACCAGCCGTTTCTACGCGCCCGTGGTAAACCATTGAATTCCATTTGTTGTTACCTTGGTAAGTAAAGTAGAATGTACCGATCTTACCTTTGTTGAAGCGTAGGATATTTTCGATAAATGATTCTTCGATCGCTCCTGTCGGAATTTGCTGCCCAGTTCCCATTGGAACCACTGGGACGGCAAACGAGGGTCCAGAAGACATGCCGCCGGGTTGTTGTGCTTGTTGTGCGCCACTGCCCCGCATCATGGAAGTTGGATAAAAATCAGGATAATAATTCATTGGATAATAACTAGAGTCCCCACAAGTCATGAGAAAATCGGCTCCTTTCTAATTTATCTATAAAACTCTTTGCAATAGCCCGGTACAGCGACATAGAAGCAATGATTCCTGTGCGCAAAATCGAACTTCGTCATGGGGGATCTTGGCATCGTGTCGGTACAAGGAGCCCGGTGCCTTTTCCCTGGACTGGGGTTAAAAAACCACAAATTCATTCTGGCTCGGGGATCCCTATGACCGTGCAGCAAATTCCTAGCCCTCTGGAGGTCAGCTTCTTTGGGACGTTGTGTATACAATGTTCCATTTAAGACGGGCTCGAAGTGTGGAATTCCAGTTCCAGGTATGGTTTGATAAATCGCATGTCTGATATTACGCAATCTTTTGAAGTCAGGAGCACAGTCAGCCTCGACCCGATTGGCCACAACCGTTCCCACCATGTTCATCCCTTGGGCTCCTTCACCGATTGCTTCCGCCATCATGAGCCTCGCTAACTCCTCCACGTCACGTGAAGTATGTTTTATTCGTCTACCCATTTTCTCACCCCCTGCAGCTTATACAGCTAACTTATTGCCTGAAGCTGGTTTTGGTAGCTTGCCTATCAGCCCAAACTTTAGAAATTGTATCCTCAACCAAAAAAGTCTTGTCCTGTTCCCTAGATTTTCGCCATACCTTGAGTCATACCACTAAATTTTGTAATTCATATATCTTTACTTACAAAAAACCTTGCAGAAATTATGCTCTGCAAGGTCTCGTTTTACATATATAATTTAAATAGTTTTCTTACTGATAAATCTTTGAACCACTCTGACGGAACTCCTCCGCTTTCTCTTCTAGCGCTTTATCTATTTCCATATCACGGATATTATGAGAAATCTTCATGCTGCAAAATTTTGGGCCGCACATTGAACAGAAATGAGCAGTTTTAGCTCCTTCTGCTGGCAGCGTTTCATCATGGTATTCCATCGCTCGCTCCGGATCAAGTGATAAGTTAAATTGATCACGCCAACGGAATTCAAATCGTGCTTTTGAAAGAGCGTTATCACGAAGTTCTGCTCCAGGATGTCCTTTGGCAAGATCGGCTGCATGAGCGGCAATTTTATACGTAATAACCCCATCGCGCACATCGTCTTTATTTGGCAAGCCTAAATGTTCTTTCGGTGTTACATAGCAAAGCATAGCTGTTCCGTATGAAGCAATCATCGCTGCGCCAATGGCTGACGTAATATGGTCATAGCCTGGTGCAATATCAGTCGTTAATGGTCCAAGCGTATAGAATGGCGCTTCCATGCAAATATCTAATTGCTTATCCATATTTTCTTTAATTTTATGCATCGGTACATGACCTGGTCCTTCAATCATCACTTGCACATCATGTTTCCAGGCGATTTTCGTTAATTCACCGAGCGTTTCGAGCTCTGCAAATTGGGCATCATCATTCGCATCAGCAATCGAACCCGGACGAAGCCCATCTCCTAATGAAAAAGCAACATCGTATGCTTTCATAATTTCACATATTTCTTCAAAATGTGTATATAAGAAGCTTTCTTGATGATGCGCTAAACACCATTGCGCCATAATCGAGCCGCCGCGAGATACAATGCCAGTCGTGCGTTTCGCTGTTAGTGGAATATATGGAAGGCGTACCCCCGCATGAATCGTGAAGTAATCGACACCTTGTTCCGCTTGTTCAATTAACGTATCTCGGAACACTTCCCATGTTAAATCTTCAGCAATACCATTCACTTTTTCAAGAGCTTGATAAATCGGAACGGTCCCAACTGGAACAGGACAATTGCGAATAATCCACTCTCGCGTTGTATGAATATTTTTCCCTGTAGAGAGATCCATCATTGTGTCGGCTCCCCAGCGAATAGCCCACGTCATTTTTTCCACTTCTTCATCGATTGACGAAGTTACTGCAGAATTGCCGATATTAGCATTAATTTTCACTAAAAAATTACGTCCAATAATCATTGGTTCACTTTCTGGATGATTAATATTAGCTGGAATAATCGCTCGCCCTTCCGCTACTTCTTTACGAACAAATTCTGGGTCCATATTCTCTCGCAATGCGATATATTCCATTTCAGGTGTAATGATTCCTTGACGGGCATAATGCATTTGCGTTACATTTTTTCCTTTTTTTGCGCGAAGCGGCTTTCTTTTTAATCCAGGAAATACAAATTCTTTTCCTTGATCGATCTTTTTATATCCATTGTCCTCAGGCTTGATTTCACGCCCAATATATTCCTCGGTATCTTCACGATCACGAATCCATTCGCTCCGTACAGATGGAAGACCTTTTTCAATATCAATCTCCACTTGTGGATCTGTGTAAGAACCGCTCGTATCATAGACACGGATAGGCTGATTTACTTCTTCCCCTCGCGCTGTCACAGTTGGAGACTGTTGAATCTCACGGAAAGGAACTCTTATACTTGGTTGTGATCCTTCTACAAATACTTTTTTACTAGCTGGAAAACTGGTCATTACGACGTTCTTTTGTTCACTCATCATCCATTCCTCCTTTAGTTATAGGACGAAATCTGATTCCCAAGCGGCATGAAAAAACCGGGCTCTGTATAAACAGAACCCGGTAGTAGTCAGTTTTTTAAACGGCACAAAGCCATGAAAAAAAGCAGATAGCAACTTCCCCACGCTGGTATGAGCCAGATCAGGTCCTGAGGGTTAAGAAACTTTATCGTGTTTCTCTCTCAGCCCAACTTATTGGACACCCCTAGTATGAAAATATTAACTTTTCTATTACACTATAAAATAAATTTATAGACATGTAAAGAGAATATTGAAAATTTTGCCTATCGAACCTTATTTTTTAAAAATTGAACAATTTCATCACGTAACAAATCCAGATTATCAATTAATGGAGAATGACCGCAAGCCGCCAATTCTTTAAAAACCGCTCGACCATGAAAATCTTCCATGATTTCATCGGCCATTTGTTTAGAAATCACTAAATCATCACTTCCTCGTAATATAAGGACAGGTATTTGAATATCCTTCACTTGATTTCTACCTTGAAGCAACCCATTATGTTGATCACTTATATTAAAAATATTTAAAGTATGATAGACTTCGGCAAGATTGCGCTGTGTAAGCATATCGTCCACATATTCCTCATACTTCTTGTCATCAGGCTGCTTCTTTGTATAAATTAAAGTATTCCACACAGACTTCAAAAAGTCCCGATTATTCATATCATATGCTTGTTGTACAGCCATTGTCTTAGCATCATTTCTGACTTCTTCCTGTGTTTGCAGTCGCTTCGTCAAATCCGGGCTTCCAAACGTTGGATATCCCCTCGTTGAAACAGAGGCTAATAAAATTAATTGCTCGCATAGCCCTGGGTAATCCGCACAAAACTGCATTGCAACCGCACCGCCAGTCGACCAACCAATCATACTAAACTTGGATAGCTGTAACTGATCAACAAAAAGTTTGAGGTCATCTGAAAAATCTTTGATACTTTCAACTGGACGTATATACGTCGAATGACCGAAACCTCGTAAATCCACAGCGAATATTTTATAAGAGGAAGGAATAACATCGATTAAAAGATCCCAATGCTTAGAAGAGGTCATATTTCCATGAACAAGAAGTAACACTTTATCTCCGCCTGCCCTTTCACGGTATCCTAATGTTTCTCCATTTGCTAAAGTCGTTCTTTTCAGTTCCACTCCCACTTTATTCATTCACTTCATCTCCTCATCTACTATTTGCTAAATACACCCCTCGATTTCTTTTCTTTATCGTTTCGTTAGAGATTGTCTTACAAAATTTACGGCATCATCTAGATTTTCGAAGGTCATTTCATCATCGTCTTGAATATGAGTCACTTTAATCCTCCACTGCTTCTCTTCTGTCAACGTTTCCGTATTTGCGAGATGGAAGCGAAAGATAAATGAAACGATTGTTTGCCCGCTCATCTCACCCCTCCTTCACTATATTCTCTGAAGTCGATACATCTTCCTTCTTTCCTTTTTTTGCAACAAGTTTTCGGACACTACCGACAATCCCATTTGGAAAGAACATTACTGCAAGGATATACACAACGCCAAACAAAATAAGCCAACGCTCAAAAATCCAATGCACCTTTGCAAGTCCTGTCAGCCAATGGTGAGCCAATTCAATGATAGCCGCCCCTAAAACAGGGCCGATTAGTGTACCCACTCCACCAATAATCGTCATTAATAAAGCATCAAGCGTAATGTCCATCGTAAATACACTCGTATTGACAAAACGCAGCGATAAAGCATATAAAGAACCACTTAAACTCGCAATTCCGCCAGCTACGATACTAGCAATGATTTTATAATGCAAAACTTGATAGCCAAGCGATTCTGCCCGTTGTTCATTATCCTTAATAGCTAGCAATATTCTTCCTAATGGAGACTGAATAAATCGTTTTAATCCAAAATAGACAATGATCATCAGCACAAGACAAACAAGATAAAAGTGAAGTCGATTATGGAAAAACTCAGGAACTCGAAATGTAAATCCATCATTTCCGTACGTAAGGGTCCTCCATTTTTCTGCAGCGACAAGAAATAGACCAGCAAGAGCCAGCGTCAACATCGCATAATAATGACTTTTTAAACGAAGCGTCATCAACCCTACAACAAAACTGATAATTAGAGAAAACAAAACACCCAAAATAATCGCCCCAGTAACAAGAAGCATCGTTGGTTCATAATGCTTTAACATAACGCTCACGCAGTAAGCTCCAATGCCAAAAAACATTGCATGCCCAAAAGAAACAATGCCGGTAAAACCAAGTAAAATATCATAGCTCATCGCAAAAATCGCAAAGATAAAAATTTGTGTAAAAAGGATTAACATGCTTCGATCTTCATAAATAAATGGAAATACGAATAAAGCGAGACCTATAATCAAAAATAGCAGAGACTCTTTATCAGTAAATCTATTCCTTCTCACCTCATCACCCCTTTAGCGCAAACAATCCTTGCGGCCTAACTAGTAAAACAACAGCCATAATCAGCATATTAACGGCTAGCGAAAGCTCAGGAACATAATAAGCCATAAAGGAACCAATAAGTCCAACAAGCGTAGCTGCTAAGATGGAACCTGTAATATTACCCATCCCGCCAATGACAACGACGATAAAAGCGAGAATCGCATATTCCATCCCCATATTTCCATGAATCACTCCCGCATATGGAGCAATCAACATGCCGCTTAATGCTGCCATAGCCGCTCCAGCCATAAACACATATAAAAAAATCCGCTTAATATTAATACCTAATGACTGAACCATTTCTTTATTAATCACTCCTGCGCGTACAATCAGCCCGATCTTCGTATGTTTTAACATATAATAAATCAAGGCGTACATGAGGAGGCCGACCACAATAATAAAAGCTCGATATTTAATAATTAAAATATTCCCGATTTCCCAGCTTCCTGTTAAATAGGCTGGAGGTGTAACAGCAATTTGATTAGGTCCCCAGATTACTTTCAAAAATTCCGAGAGAACAATCATAAAACCGAGTGTAATCAATATTTGCTGAACATGATTTCCATACACAGGCTGAATAATCCACTTTTCCGTTATAAAACCGAGAATGATACCCATGAAAATAGCTCCTATTATTCCTGCTATAAAACTATTTGTTAATAGATACAGCCAGACACCGGCATATGCTCCCCAAGCAAAAAGGCCCCCATGAGCAAAATTCAAAACACTCATTAAACCGAAAATTAATGTTAAACCTGCAGCTAGAAGGAAAATTAACATTCCTGTTGCAAGACCATTAATCGTTAAATTAATGAATAGCTCCATATTATGCCCCCTAAGCGATTCCTAAATATTTCCGACGAAGACTTTCATCTTCACGAAGAAGCTGCATCCGTCCATTAAATACCGTTCTGCCGTCGTCAATAATATAAAAAGAGTCTCCTATTTGACTGGCCATCAAAAAGTTTTGTTCAACTAGAATAATCGTTGTTTTTTGCTTCATTTCTTGAATAGAATGCATAACCTTCTCCACAACAATCGGTGCTAAGCCTTTACTTGGTTCGTCAATCAACAACAATTCGGTTTCATTGACATAAGCTCTGGCAATAGAAAGCATTTGCTTTTGCCCGCCGCTTAGCAGTCCGCCTGGCTTTTTCCAAAATGTTTTCAAGTCTGGAAAAAGATTAAGAATCCATTCCATTCTCTCCATCACACCATCACTTTCTTTTTTAATCGCTACTTTCATATTTTCTTCAACTGTTAACTCTCCAAAGATTCCTTGGTCTTCTGGCACATACCCAATCCCTCTATTGGCAATGTCATGTGGAGGCAACCCGTTCATGATTGCTCCTTTGAAGGCTACCTCTCCCTTTGTCGGTGGATTTAAGCCCATAATCGTTCGTAAAGTTGTCGTCTTGCCCGCTCCATTTCTACCTAATAGCACCGTTACTTCTCCAGCTGGTACTTCAAATGAAATATCTTGAAGAATATGATATTGGTCAATATACGTTTCAACATTTTTAAGACTGAGAAGTGAATTCATCGTACAAACCTCCTAAATAAGCGGACTGCACCATTTCATTGTCCATAATTTCCCTCGGTGTTCCTTCCGCGAGAAGTTTCCCATTAAATAACACCATAATTCGATCAGACAAATCCATAATCATATCCATTTTGTGTTCAATCAATAAAATCGTTTTATCTCCTTCTTCTTTAATTTTTTTAATCACTTGTAGAATAGCTGGTACATCTTCCAACGACATTCCTGCTGTCGGTTCATCTAATAAGAGTAACTCTGGTTCAAGTGCAAGCAACATGGCCATTTCTAGCTTTCGTTTCTCTCCATGAGCAAGATTAATGGCTAATGTGTTTTCTTTATGATCTAGTAGAGCTACATGCAGCCAATGTAACGCTTTTTCTTCAAATTTTTGATAGCTGCGATAATGCGTAAAAGCTTGATAGCGCAATTTAGCTTGTGACTGGACAGCCAATCTTACATTTTCTAATACAGTTAAATTAGGGAAAACATTAGTAATCTGAAAAGAACGCCCTATCCCTAAGCGTGTTCGTTCAACGACAGAGCGCTTCGTGATTTGTTGACCCTTCAGATATATTTCTCCTTTTGTTGGCTTCAATTGTCCACTTAAGAGATTGAACAAGGTCGTTTTCCCCGCTCCATTTGGACCAATAATCGATTTAAATTCATTTTTCTCAACCGAAAAGCTAACATCCTGTACAGCTTGGTGTGCTCCAAATGTAATGCCTAGATTTTTCGTTTCAAGAATCGCCACCACTCACTCACCATCCTTTTAAGATGTTCTATTTAAAAACTCCCCTACACCTTCACAGTCTGGTCCAAAGGCGTAAGGGGAGTACAACTACATTTACTTATTCCGGATCGGCGGCGCTGTTTCTTCAGGGCTTAATTCTCTAATTAAAACAGGCACTGGATAATCCACGCCCTTCTTATTCTCTAGTTTAATAGAATAAAGAGTTTGAAGGGCTTGATGATCTTCTTTACGGAAAGTCATCGTTCCTTTCGGTGTTTCAAAACTCATTCCTTCCATAGCCTCAATCAGCTTATCAGAATCCGTACTATTCTCTGTTTTCTTCAAAGCTTCGACAATTGAAATAGCTGCACTCATCCCGCCTGGTGTAAACAAATCAGGAAGCTCACCATTAAAACGATCTTTATGCTCTTTTACTAACCAATCATTGACTTCATTGTTGGGCAGATCATGATAATATACGCTAAATCCTTCCATTCCTACTAATGGCTTCATTGTTTTTAACGCGGCAATATCTGGAGCACCAGTCGAAATGGTAATTCCTTTGTCTTGTACTTTCATATCAGCGATTTGATTCCAAGGAGAATTAGCACCCGCCCACACAACAAATAAATAGTCTGGTTTAGCATTGATAATTTTTTGGATATTGGAAGTAAAATCTGTTCCAGCCGGATCGGCAAATTCTTCATGAGTGATAGTTGCTCCCAATTTTTCTGCCGCTTCCTTAAATGCAGTTATTCCATCATGCCCGAAGCTGTTATCTGGTGCAAACGTAGCGATTTTCACTCCTTTTTTAGCAATCGCTGCTGCTCCTGCTACAGCATCTTGTGAGGAGTTTCGCGCTGTTCTAAACACGTATTTATTGAACTCTGAACCAGTAATACTATCTGCAACAGCTGGTTCTACAACAAAGATTTTTTTATATTCTTCTGCAAGCGGTACAACAGCTAGCGTATCAACAGAACTAGATGAGCCCACTAGAAAATCTACTTGATCCTCTTCAAGTAGTTTCGTTGCTTTTTGTACCGCTACTTCTGCTTTCGTTTCTGTATCTTCTATAATGAATTCAATTTTTCGCCCATCGATTTCTCGCGTTCCATCCGTTGCATAATCAAGCCCTAGCTCAAACCCTCTCGTTGTTTGCTTACCATACGATTCAAGTGCCCCTGTCATGGAAGCAAGCACACCAATTTTGATTGTTCCTTCTTCAGATGATTGCTCAGAGGATGAAGAGCCAGAGCTACAAGCTGATGTAAAGACCATCATAAGTAAAACTACAAACAAAGCACCTTTCATTTTCCTCATTCGTTTTCCTCCTATTTTTAAAAATGAAATCCATTAATGCTTGATATCATCTTAAAAAAAGGGAGTTACAAAGGAGTTACAAAATCGGGAGCGAATAAAAAAGCTGAATAGAGGCTCCCCTCATTCAGCTTAGATTGAGTCAGTTTCGGATAGGGTGATATCTGTTGCTTCCATAATCATCTTATACATTTCTTTTGTAGCAGCAAGCGGTTCGACACCGATTTCTTCCTGCAGCACATCACAGCACTTTTTGTACCATTTTAAACTTTGCGGACGATTGTTATGCATATAATAACAATACATTAAGAGACGATACGCTTCTTCCCAAGTGCGATCTTTTTCTAGAATTTTTTCACACCAGTAAATAGCCTCATGGTACGCTTCTGTGACAATACTTAATTGAGCATACCTCTCCGCTCCTCTCAGAAAAAGAACCAATAATCGTTCTCGTTCATTTAAACACCAATCATGAAATTTGCGTTCAGGTAAATAATCTCCTTTATAAAGTGTCAATCCTCTTTTTAAATATTCTTTCGCCTGCTTTTGATTACGTTCTTCTAACCCCCTTAACATCCATTGTTCAAACATCGTAGTATCCAGCATATAAGCTGACTGGTCATTTATTCCGTAACTACTGCCCACTCTTTTAATAAAAAAAGATTGTGACCTTGCTTTCCGTTCCGGCTCTAGTACACTATTAAGAGCATTTAAAGCTACTTTAAAATCTCGGTCTGCTGTTTTCTCATCTTGTTCAGGCCATAGTATCTCTATAATTTCTCGCTTTTGCAGCAGTTTATTTCTCTTTGTAAGAAATAGTTGAAACAATTCTTTTGCTTTGCCTCTTTGCCAGCCTTTATCCTTTACTTCCTGATTGCCTAAAAGGACTTTGAATTGTCCAAGCGTTGAAATCTTTAGTGTATAACCAGGGTGTGTCAAAAGATCATGATACCCTAGTTCCTTTAACGTTTTAGAAACAAACGGTTGCCCAATATTCCGTTTTTGAGCTTCGAGCAGAATGGGGACGAACTGCTGGACATCCACCGGACCATACAGTGTTCGTTTTAAAAGCAAATACTCATAATGTCCAAGTTGAATTTTTTGAAATAATTTTATACATTCCTGCTCAAATACATGCCAGGAACTTACGGAATAAGCAAGCTGAACTTTCCATAGCGTAACAAGAGTAAGCCCGTAAGCATCGCCGCATTGCCAAAATAGCTGCTCCGCTTCGTCCAATTCTTGCTCAGCCATCGCCCAACTTTCCGTATAAACATAAGCAATAGCAATACTTAAACGAATATAAGCTGTCAACCATTGATCATGTGCCTTTTCTGTTTCCTCCATAGCCAATCGCCCGTACTCAACCGCTTGTTTATCATCTTTTCTTCCTGCATAGTACAAACATAAGCCTAAATACGGTTCTGCTTTTCCTCTTGAATTTTTTATATCACCCATAATCATTAATGCCGTTTCATAACACTGTATCGCTAAAGCGGGATCATAGGCTAAAAGCAGTTGAATGGCATGCCCCATTCTAATCCAACCGCAAGCTTCTATATAAGATGATTTTATTTGAATTCCATATCCAATCGCGGCTTGAGCTAAACGTTTGCTCTCTTCAGCATTACCCATATAGGTCTCTACTAATGATAAAATAAGTTCCGTTTCTCGATGAAATTGAGGAATATGCGTTTCTTGATTAAAAGAGTACTCCTTCTGTCTTTCTTGTAAAGTTTCTTTTGCCATCATTAATCTTCCTGTTCGCAAATATAAACGAGCTAGCAAATTTCCATTTTTACTTGTGTTGATTTGTTTAAGACGTGTTAACCATTGTTCTGCTTGATTCGTTTTTCCAGAGTTAATTAAGTTTTCAACTAACAATTGATGCAGCTCGGCGATTTCCTCTTCATCGACATCATAGCTATTCTCTCTTAATTGAATGGCTGCTTGTAAATGCCGTTCAGCTTTACCAGGCTGGAGCGTGTCTAAATATATCCTTGCTTTCCCCTCATGGGCACGGCTCATTATTTGTTTATCATCATATTGCCTACTAAAAAAAATCAATCGATTATAGCAAAATTCCGCTCTTTCATATTGAGAACAAAGCCGCATCACTTCCGCTTCAATCAACCATAGCAAATAATGTTCATCTTTTTTTATTTCAGGAAGAGCGGTTACTTTCTCCAATAAATAATGAATCTTTCCTTTTTTCAACATACTCATCCCGTGCATATGCAAAATTCTAGCCATCCCACCGAAATCAACGAGTTTCTCCAAATGATAAAAACTCATTTCAAACAAACCTCTATTTTCATAATAGCGGGCGGCTCTCTTATTTAATTGAAAAAAACGGTCTGATTGCATGTCTTTACATCGGTTCTCCAATAGCTCTTGGAATAAGGGATGATAACGGTATTGTTGATGACCAGTTGGTATAATAAACAAGTTTTGAAGATTCAAATATTGCAGCATTTCCTCAGCATTCTCGATATCCAAAATATAATCACATGCTTCGGGAGACAATTCTTCTAATATACTTGTTTGTTCCAAAAAGGATTGAACTGTTGAAGATTGATTACGTAATACTTCCGACGTGATATATTGAAAAAAATCATCTAAATAGGAAGAACGATTGGTAATTATTTTATGAAGATGTGTTCCCTCCATCAATTGTTGCGCAACAACTTCTAGAGCAATAGCCCATCCTTCCGTTAACTGAAAAATACGTGCTAACTCTTCATCACATAACGCCAGATGGTAAAAGTCGATAAAAAGAAGCTCAGCCTCTTCCTTTGTTAGCACTAAATAATCTTGAGTTATTTCAAGCATATGGCCATTCATCTTTAAACGAGGAATCCAGTTCCACTGCGGTTTATTTCGGCTAGATAGAACAAGGTGCAGGTTCGAAGGATAATAGTTGATAAGATATTCCATAAACAATTGAATAGACATAGATCTTTCTACATGATGAAAATTGTCGATAATTACAATCACTTCTTCAGATAAGGCAGCCAGTTCATTAATAAATAAAATACTCCATTCTACCAGCTCATCTGTTTTAGAAAACGGAGTACTTGCGTAAGCCCTTTCTAGTAAAACTTGTCCGAAAGAAGGATAGAGTTGTTGAATACTATGAATCATATACTGATAAAATTGAAAAAAATCATCATCTTGTGAAGAAACATCGTACCAACATACTTTTTCTTTCACATCTTGGACAAAAAGAGCTAAAGCTGTACTTTTTCCATAACCAGCACCAGCATGGATGATTGTCAAAGGATACTGATTAATCTGTTTCAATTTCCGATATAACCCAGCACGCCTAATCTTTGGTTCGCGAATCATTGGAGGCTTTAGCTTAGTACTAATCACAGCAAGTGGTTTCATAAGCTTCACCCTTTTTTCATAATTATCCAGATTCACTATTATATAAGCGCTTTCATTTTGATATTACACGATAAAAACAAAAAGGGAAAGTTATCCAAAAGTATAACTCCCTAAATCAATATCTTTCATCTGCCTACTACAATAAATCCTATTCTTTCTATTTAGAATAACTAGCCGCTGTTCCATGTACCATTTCGACGATCAAATTCATCGTTGCTTGTGCGTCCTGTATTCCTAACTGATAAAGCTTCTTAAGC
Organism: Bacillus sp. JJ634; assembly: GCF_036962285.1. NCBI lineage: Bacteria > Bacillati > Bacillota > Bacilli > Caryophanales > Bacillaceae > Bacillus > Bacillus sp. JJ634. The sequence goes on along the minus strand of NZ_JBALMU010000041.1, from coordinate 23,404 downwards.
TTTTCCTTATTTTTTTCAAAACGACTAATCGTAATCGGAGAACTTGGCGCAATAACAAGTGCTCTTCCTTCACGTTCAAGCTTCGTCACATAATGAAGAGTTTCATTATAGATTTCATGACGTTGATCTAATAAACGAATCATTTCCGGATATTTCTTAAATAGACGTTTATAGATGATTCGGAATTTCTCAGGTGTTTTCACATAATTGCGATCACGTGTTAAAACGACAATTACTTTGTCACATCCATCCTCAATCGCTTTCCGTACAGGAATTGGATTAGATGTTCCACCATCTAAATATTTTCCACCTTTATAGTCGACCATAGGCGAAAATACCGGAATCGATGAAGAAGCACGAAGAACAGTAGAATCATAATTCATATGTTCTTTTCCAAAATAAACAGGCTTTCCGGTTATCACATCCGTTACGCCTGTTACAAACTCACAAGAAGAGGCTAGAAAAGCATCATAATCAAAAATTTCTAATTGATGCGGAATTTCATCAAAAAGAAAATCCATCCCAAATAGCGATTTTGTTTTCATAAAGTTTGACAGGCTTACATATCTTTTGTCTTCAATATAGTTTGTGTTCACGCGATAATTGCGACCATGTTGTTGAGAAACATAAGATACACCATTACAAGCTCCTGCCGATACACCAATCACATAATCTGTCATAATCTGTTGATCAATAAACGAGTCAAGGACGCCGATTGTATACAATCCGCGCATACCTCCACCCTCTAAAACGAGTCCAATTTTTTCTTTTTTCATTATAATCCTCCCAACTGACATAAAACAAAATAAGCTCGTATACGTGTACTATTCATGATCATTAACAGGTATATTAATCTAGCATACACTTTTTCAAAGTAATATTTTCTCCATTTTAAGGATATCATTCATTCAACATATGTAACAGCAATTAGCATTATAACCCTTAATATAGAAACAATCGAACCGTTTAGCACCATTTATTAGTTATATCAAAATAAAGTAAAACTTCCAGTAACCCAATGTGGAGTACTGACTCTTCATCCGTACACAAAAAATCCTTTGCTGAAATAGGCAAAGGATTTTTTGTGCTATATATGAAAAAAGAATGGAATAAAGGAGCCAATAATCGCACCTAAAATAGCCGTTAACGCCATTGAAATCGAACTCATCGAGAAACTCAGTTCTCCATATTCAGAAGCCTTCGACGTTCCTAGTGCGTGTGATGCGCTACCAAGAGCAATTCCTTTCCCCATATCACTGTTAATACGGCTCCATTGCAAAAAAGAAGGTCCTAATACAGCTCCAACAAAGCCTGCAATGACCACAAATACAACGGTAATAGCTGGAATACCACCTAATTGAGCAGAAACTTCCATTGCTATAGGGGTTGTAATCGATTTTGGTAAAAGTGAGAGAATCATATCTTTATGTAGCCCAAATACAAATGCCAATATAGAACCGCTAATTATTCCCACAAACAACCCAATACATACACCTGTAACAATAGGTGCTAAATGCTTCATTAACATTTTTCTTTGATTATATAAAGGATAAGCTAAAGCGACAACAGCTGGCCCTAGCAAAAAATTAATCCATTTTCCGCCGATTAGATATGTGTTATAAGGAATATGGAAACAAATAAGAAACGCTATAATGATTATCACTGTTGTTAAAATCGGTGATAAAAGCGGTGAAGAGAAACGTACATATAACCGATTCATAGCTAAATAGATGATAACTGTTAACACAATTATAAGGATTGCGATGAGTGTTTGTGCCACTTTTTCTTCTGCTCTCTTTCTTTCGTTTTATTTCCAACAACTTCACTGGATTTCCCTGCTGCAATCATAGTGATAATTGTACTAATAACAACAACTAAAAGGATTAAAACTCCTTTGCCGGTAAAAAGCTCCGGGTACTTAATAATTCCTACTAGCGTTGGGACAAATAACAGTGGTAAAAAAGCTAATAAAAATCCCGCTCCTTGTTTAATCCATTTAACGGAGAAAATATTTAAAGATAATCCAAGGAAAAGTAGCAGCAATCCTATAATACTCCCTGGTAATGGAATATGTAAGTAGGTATGCACTAGATCACCTAAAAATGAAAAACCGAATAAAATCGCAATTTGTACAATAATTCTGATGATATTCATAAATAAATAGATATCCCTTTTTAGGACAACTATCCTCCTTCTCTTTTAGACTATGTTAAATTCTGTATTCTTTCAAAATCATTATACTCCCTTTTCCCCCTTCATGAAACCTTAACAATTGAAGCTCTCTTTTTACATCATTTCCACCGTTCATTAACAATTTTCTTCTATTATGGAATTGTTGGAAGAAATCTTACATACTGGAGGAGAATATATGAGAAAAATCAGTAGAAAAGTCGCTGGATTGACGCTTGCTGGAGCAGTCGCTGTTTCATCAATCGGGTTTACTGCCGCAAATCATAGAGTGACGGAGGCAGAAGCAAAAACAAAGAAAAAAGAGCCGACGAATGTCATTATGATGGTAATGGACGGGGCTAGTGATGATGCGGTCACTTTATCAAGATGGTATAAAGGAAGTAATCTTGCTATGGATGGAATTCTATCTGGCGGTGTCAGAACGTACTCAGCAGAATCTGCCATTACCGATTCTGCACCAGCAGCAACGGCCCTTGCCACAGGTCATAAGTCAAATGACAAATTTGTCGGTGTCCTCCCTTCTATTGTTAATTCTCCTGGACTTTCACAAGTGAAGTCAGAAGATGCTCAAAGACCAGTAGCCAATGTTCTAGAAGGAGCGAAGCAACAAGGAAAAGCAACCGGTCTGATTTCAACTTCAGAAATTCAACATGCTACACCAGCAGGTTTTTCTGCCCATGTGACACATCGAAGTAACTATGAAGATATTGCAGAACAACAAGTCTATCAAAATATTGATGTTGTATTAGGCGGTGGAAAAGAGTCCCTATCCCCTGGTTCAACGAAAAACGCTCGTAAAGATGGCGAAAATCTGACTGATGTACTAAAAGAGAAGAACTATGATATCGTTGAAAATCGCGATGATTTATTAAATAGTAAATCAAAGAAAATTTGGGGAAGCTTTGCTCCAAGTGCTCTTGCTTATGACATGGATCGTGCAACAACTAAGCCAAGCGAGCCTACGTTAGCAGAAATGACTGATAAAGCGATTAAAACATTAAATAAAGACAAAGATGGATTCTTCCTATTTGTAGAAGGAAGTAAAGTGGATTGGGCTGCTCATGCGAATGATTCAATCGGCATGATCAGCGATATTTTAGCTTTTGATGACGCAGTGAAAAAAGCAGTAGAGTTTGCGAAAAAAGATGGAAATACAATGGTCATCGCTGTGACAGATCACGGAAACAGCGGTATTACAATTGGAAATGCTAATACAAGTTCAACCTATCCAAGCGTGCCTGTTTCTGCCTACATCGACCCGCTTAAAAAAGCGAAAATGACGGTAGAGGGTGCATTAAGTCAACTAAAATCAGACAAATCTAATCTAAAAGAAGTCGCTGCCTTGTATGGTTTAGACGACCTTACTTCTGAAGAACTTGCTACTTTAACCGCTTCTAAAAACATAGCTGCAGATATGGTAAAAATGCTCGCTAACCGTGCAAATATCGGATTTACAACAACAGGACATACTGGTGAAGATGTATTCCTCTATTCTTATGGTCCATCTAAACCAACTGGGTTAGTAGAAAATACAGATTTAGCGAAGAGCATGGCAAAATTTATGAACTTCAATTTAAATAAGGTAACCGACTCTATGTATTTAAATGCAGATCAAGCCTTTAAGAAAAAAGGCTATTCTACTCGTATCGACCAAACAGATAAAAACAATCTTGTTTTTGTCGCTACAAAACGAGATCAAACGATAGAGATTCCTGTCAACAAAAATATTGTGATTCAAAAAACGAAAAAAGGTCAAACAAAACAAGAAGTAAAGACCATTAATATTTATAACGGAAAAGACTTCTATGTTTCTGATGAAGTATTGAAAATAGTAAAATAAGAATAAGCAAACCTAAAAGGAACCCCTTATTTTGTTATATTTAAGTTGAATAGGCAAACGTATGAAGATAAAAGGATCGTACATATTAGATATGTCTAATATGTACGACCCTTTTTTTATTTCTTGTTGAATAAGGAACAGGTAAATAACAGAAAGTTCATGGTATAATTATCATAAATAACCATTTGAGAAACAAAATAAAGCAATCATTCTGAAAATTAAACCTTTTGAGAGGACGGTGAAAGTTGATAATGGATAGTAAACAATCAATTAGTAAAGAACAAACTATTTTTAATCACATCGGAAATAAAATCAAAACAGAAGATAGAGAAATTAATATAATTGCTAGATTAGAAGAACCGCTAATAGTAATTTTAGGAAATGTTTTGAGTGAAGAAGAATGTGACGAACTAATTAGATTGTCACAAGACAAAATGCATCGTTCTAAAATTGGAGTTACACGCGAAGTAAATGAGATAAGAACAAGCAGCAGTATGTTTTTTCAAGAAAATGAAAATGACACCATTACCAAAATTGAAAAAAGAATATCATCTATTATGAATATACCCATTGAACATGGAGAGGGTATTCAAATTCTTAAATATACTCCTGGTCAAGAGTACAAAGCTCATTTTGATTTTTTTACCTCCGCAAGTAAAGCGACAAAAAATAATAGAATCAGCACGCTCGTCATGTACTTAAATGATGTGGAGCATGGAGGAGAAACTTTTTTTCCTAAACTAAATTTTTCAATATCCCCCGGAAAAGGAATGGCCGTGTATTTCGAATATTTCTATAACGACAAAAACATAAACGAACTAACTTTACATGGTGGAGCGCCAGTTATAACTGGCGAAAAATGGGTTGCCACACAATGGATGAGAAGACAAAAATAGTAGATTCTTTACCTTCACTCTTACATTCTAAAATAGACACACCCTCTCAGAAATCATTGTAAAGACTTAACTAAAACTTATCCATTTATCACGTAGAGAAATAATAGAAATAGCATACAAAAACGAGTATAAAATCGACAAGATTTTATACTCGTTTTTGTGTTGTTATATAAGGATTTATCGCTCTTTTACGATGAATTGATAATCGAAATACCAAGAAGAAAAAAAGGAAAACCATTTGTCTATTTCTTAAAATGCAAGCCCACTTTCGTCCATCCGCTTACTAAACTTAAAAATGGACAAAGAATGCAGAAGAATGCAAACGGTGCATATTCAAGCGTTGTAACACCGAGCACCTGCGTAAGGAATACACCACAAACTCCCCATGGGACAAGTGGGTTCACAACCGTTCCCGAGTCCTCTAATACTCGGGCTAAAGATTTCCCTTCTAGTCCTAGTTCACCATATTTATCTTGAAAAGCTTTCCCTGGTAATAGAACAGATAAATATTGCTCCCCAGCTAGGAAGTTCACACCAATTCCTGCGAAAACGGTTGCTGAAACTAATCTACCTACATTAATCAGCATTTTTTGAACCGCATGTAAAATCGATGGAATAATACCAAGTTCAAATAAAAGTCCTCCCATTGCGAGAGCTAGTAACACAAGCGAAATGGAAAAATACATACTTGCAATTCCACCGCGAGATAATATTGTATCAAGCTGCTCTACTCCACTATTTAAGACAAAGCCGGAGTATAATACATTTGCCATTTCCTTAACTGTTAGCGCTGGCGTTTCTATAAACGTAATAACGACCGCTGATATAATACCCGCAGCTAATGTCGGAATCGCGGATACTTTTTTCAAAGCCATTCCTCCGACGATAATAAACGGCAATAGGCTCCAAGGGCTAATTGTTGTATACATACTCAACGCTGCTACCATATCTTCAATTTCTTGCACTTTACTTCCACTAGATTGTGGTGAAAGAAAGAAAAATAGTGCAAACGTTACCACGAAACCAGGAATCGTTGTCCATAGCATATTCTTAATATGCTCAAATAATGGAACACCAACTGTTTCAGAAGCGAGATTCGTTGTATCGGATAATGGTGACATTTTATCCCCAAGGAATGCACCAGAAATAATCGCTCCCGCAGTAACCGCTAATGACAAATCTAACGCACCTGCCATTCCGATAAAAGCAACACCGATGGTTGCTGACGTCGTTAATGAACTACCTATACATAAGCCAATTAAAGACGTAATCAAAAAGACAACCGCATAAAAAGCCTGGCCCGAAATAAACTCAAAACCGTAAAACATAATTGTCGGAATCGTACCGCTTGCCATCCAGCTAGAGATTAACATCCCGATTAAAAAGAAAATATAGATTGCTCCTAAACCAGATGATGCCCCTTGCACCATTGCTCTTTCCATACCGGAAAACGAAATTCCTTTCATCCTGCCATATAATAATAGAAAGAACACTCCTCCTAGTATCGGCATATGCGGAGTCATTTTAAAATAAATAATCCCCATTCCAATGATGATAAATAAGCAAGCAAGTATAATCGTTGCTTCTAGCCATGGGAGTTTAAGTTTCGCATTTTCTAGTTTCATAACCATTTCCCCACTTTAATAATATCGGTTTCTCTAATTTCTATATTATTTTTATACATAAACGCTTTTGTGCATAAAAGCATAAAAAGATTTTAAGGGAAAATAATATGTAAGTCAATGCGATCGTTTGTATACCTACAATTCTGATAATTCATTCAATTCATTTATGTATCTATCTCTCTTCAAATATCTTTATGATACTAAAATAGTGATAATCTTATATTTTTGTTAAACTATCTATATAAGAGATTTGTAAAAATAATTTGGAGAGTAGATGATGAAAAGAAAACGAACACTATTTAATATTACTTTTGGAATAGCTACCTTATTTTTTATTTGTGTAATGATTCTCCTATTCCATACAATCGAACAGTTTTTACATTCAACAAAAACAACCAATGCGACAATAATAGAAACAAAAGTGGATCCTTTTACAGATGTAAAAAAATACAGCTCCCTCCTTGAAGATGAATTAAAAAAGTACGAGCTTGAGGAATATACAATCGTTCTTTTATCCTTGATGCAGCAAGAAAGTCGAGGAAAAGGCGGAGATCCGATGCAGTCTTCTGAATCAGCAGGCCTTGCCCCTAATACCATTACAGATCCTAAAGAAAGTATTAAGCAGGGAGTAAAGCACTTTCATCATGTCCTTCAATATGGAAAGAAAAAAGATGTTGATTTCCCCACGATTATTCAGTCATACAATATGGGGTTGGGCTATATTCATTACATCGCAAAAAACGGCGGCACACATAGCGAAGGGCTAGCAAAGAAATTCTCAATGATTCAAGTAAAAAAAAATCCAAAGCTCTATAATTGCGGTGGGGATAAAGACAATTTTCGCTATCCTTACTGCTATGGAGACTTCACTTATACAACTAAAGTCACTAAAAACATTGAAATGATTTCTAGTGATAGCATTCCGACCATGAATACAGAACAAATCACAGGTAAAGCTTTTTAAGGTGTGCCTGTAATTTGTTTTTTATTAAATTCCATTTTTTACAAAACCATTACCTTTTCTTTTAATGATTAATCATTATACAATAATTTTACTGCATATCGTTTAAACGAGGAGGTATTACATTGAGAGGGCTTACCAAACTTCTTATTTTTCTATGCCTAGTCGGCTTTATTTGGTATAAATACGGAGAAGATCTTGCAGATTCTAACTATCAAGCAGCATATGAAGATGTACAATCTGATATTCGCTCTGTCATTAATCACCCTAACGTTTCGGCTTCACTTGATACACTGCAAGATGGTCTCAATCATCTAATTGATGAACTGAATCAACTGGTAGAGCGTATCCCAAGTGAAGACAAACAACAAACCCAAGATCAGGTGGAGCAACCTGATTTAAAAACACCTGACAAGCAATCCCTCTCTGTTTATAATATTGAGCTTGGTGATTCGAAAGAAGACGTTGAAAAACAAGCAGGGACAGCCAAACGCTCTTCTTATAATGAATACGGTGTGAAATGGTACGCTTATCATAAAAACTACCACAACTTTTTCATGGCCGCTTACGATGAAAACGAAAAAGTAGTCGGTTTATATACGAATCAAGATTTAATTTCAGCGAAACAAGGAATTAAATTAGGAAGTGCAAAAGATACCGTTCTTAAGCAATTCGGTGAACCTATTACAAAGATTCGAAAAGGTTTTGTCTTTTATCAACTGCAAAACAACGATGAATATCATTTATTTCAATTAGATGATAGTTATGTGACCATCTTTTATGATAAACATGAGGGCAATACCGTAACAGCTGTACAAATCATAGGCGAAGAAGTCGAAGAACAAAAGAAAGACTTTTATGTCGAAGCAAGTCCACAATTAAAGGAAGGTTTTGAATTTCAACTGTTTGATTTAACAAATGCCGCTAGAGTTGAGCACGATCTTCCTGCTCTTTCTTGGGATAATACTGTAAAAGAAACAGCTCGCGATCACAGTTCAGATATGGCTGCAAATAATTATTTCGATCATACAAATTTGAAAGGGCAATCCCCCTTTGATCGAATGAAAGAAGATAATATTCGCTTTAGAGCGGCCGGTGAAAACCTTGCTGCTGGCCAATTAAGCAGCATCTTTGCTCATGAAGGTCTTATGAACTCACTTGGACATCGTGAAAATATTTTGCATAATGACTTTGAATCATTAGGAGTAGGCGTAGCCTTCAATTCGGAATACAAACCATATTATACAGAGAATTTTTTAACAAAGTAAGAAAATATACCCTTGAAGAATGCACCCAACCTCCTTATCATGATGGACAATAAGTGCAGATTACTTGTGACATATGATGAATAGTGAGTTATGTTCATACATGTAGAAAATATTTAGGAGATTTAAAAAGTGAAGATTATTGTACAAAATTTTATTAAGGGTATTTTAACGATTGTACCCATTATTCTAGTTGTATATGTTGTTTTTAAAACATTTATTTTTTTAGATAGCATTCTTGGTAATGTATTAAAACCTTATTTAAAGGAAGATTACATCCCTGGAATTGGTTTATTAGCGACGATTGCTCTCATCACACTTTTAGGCTGGCTGTCTACGAAGTTTTTCACAGGAACAATGATTGGGTTGATTGATAAGCTTCTTGAACATATCCCAATTGTTAAAACAATCTACTCTGTGATTAAAGACACCATTCATTCATTTCTTGGTGAGAAAAAATCTTTTTCGAAAGTAGCCTTAGTTACGATACCTGGTACAGAAATCAAAAGTATGGGATTCATTACAACAGAAGATTTAGAAAGTTTTTATGATCCGTTAAAAGACTATGTTGCTGTTTATATTCAACAAACCTTTCAAGTAGCTGGTGTGACCTTATTGATTCCAAAAGATCAGGTAGAAGTGATTGATGTAAAGCCAGAAGAAGCAATGAAATTTATTCTATCCGGGGGAATGACCTCTAAAAAAGAAAAACAGAAGGTGTAAATATAGTCATCCTCGATCAAGATTGTACACCATTTAATATTGGTCAACAAAAAAGCGACCGTGTTATTCAATACTACTAACACGATCGCTTATACTTTTATCTTCATGATATTCGCACTTTTTCCTCATCTAATTGACCCGAGGCATCTCTATAAAATTGATGAAATAAATATGTCAAATACGAATTTAATTCAAATCGATCTTCTTGAACAAAATCAGATAATCTTAATTTATTTTCTGTAGACATCGCTTCTCCCTCTCTCCATTATGTTTTCTTTTATTATAATCCCTTGGCTATTATTGTTTTAGACATCCCTTTTTAAGTTTTTGTAAATATTCAGTAAATCTCCTCACAAAACCATCCACAAGAAATTATGTTGTACAGGCCCCACCTACGCCTAATACCATGATGGCCACGCATGCCATCCACCTATCTACAATTATAAAGAAAACGCTTACATTTTCCAATAATTTTCATACAACAAGTTTCGACACATTCTGTTTAGCGTAAATATTACACATACACATAGTGAAGTAACTTGCTATTCAAAAGACAATGCGTATATATCGAAATAAAGCTCTGCTAAACCGTATTGTTGATTAACTAATTCCCGACCGAAATACGCCAAAATTCAACAATATTATTTAACAGAACCTTATCTTTAAAAGTTGCCACTAACTTCGCTTTCTCACTCTAAACTGATCGTTTAGTAATACCCAATTTTGCGGGAACGGATAACCGAGTACCCAATACCCAATTCCACGTATACCATATTCCTTTACTAGGTTAAATTTGGATTGAGCACTTCTAGCATCTTCAAACCACACTTCATGTCTTTTCTCTTGTTCATCTACATATTGATAAAACGGGGATTGAGCAATTTCATCATATTGAATCGTTGTCTTATACTTCACTGCCCTTTGTACCGCTTCTTGCATATCAAACGTTTCAGCTTCTTGGCCCTGCACGTGCGGGAGAAGCCAATCGCGAGCGTACAGCTGAAAACCCATTAATATTTTATTCCTTGGGATAACTGTTACAGCGTACTCAAGTACACTTCTCATTTGATTCAGGGGCGAAATAGCCTGAGGCGGCCCTAATCCGATAGCCCCACTCATACGTCATTAAAAAAACAATGTCAACGATTCGACCATGGGCAGCATAATCATGTGCTTCATAAAGAAATCCTGTTTGTTCAGCACTTGTTTTTGGAGCAACGGCAGTCGAAACAAAATAACCATCTTCATGCAAACGATTAACAGCCCGTTGCAAAAACTGATTGTAATTCTCACGGTCCGTTGGATATAAGTTTTCAAAATTGATATTTAATCCACGATATCTCTTTTGCTCAATCGTCGCTACAATATTTTCCAATAATTTATCTTGCAGCTCTGTACTTGCCAAAATGGTTTGGGCAGCGTCCGATCCCGGATCACCATACGTAAAATTAGTGATGCACATAACCGGAAGAACTCCTTTAAAACGAGCAGCCTGGATAATAGCTTGATTATCTAATGACTGTAATTCTCCATCGCTTCGCACAACGTAAGAAAAAGGAGACATACAAGTTAAAGAACTCCCTGCCTCCCTCACTTCATCTGCTCCTTTTTCTCCCATGTTAATGACGTAAGTATAAACATCAATGATAGCTTTTGAAAAAGGAATAATTAATCTAGTTCCTGAATAAACCTGATTAAGATTTTGAATAGAATTCACTTCAATAATGTCCTGCACTGTTGTTCCATAGCTTTGAGCAATTTGCCCCAAACTTTCTCCAGGCTGAACCGTATGTGTACGAGCTGGAATATATAAAACCTTTCCTGGATTAATAACCGAAGAATCAGTTAATTGATTAGCTTGCATAAGGCTATCTACTGAAGCTCCGTATTGTTGGGCAATTTTCCATAATGTTTCCCCAGATTCGACAGTATGTTGACGAGCAGCGCTAGGAATGATGAGCGCTTGACCAATCACTAATCGACCTGCATCTGGAAGTTTGTTCACCGCCACAAGCCTTGCAAAATCTACCCCATAACGACTCGCAATCTGCCACAATGTTTCTCCCTGTGTTACAACATGAATAAGCATAGTAACCCCCTTCCCCCTAGATTCTATCCCTAATGTATGCGGCCATTTATCTATCCATATAACTCCTAACTCAAAAAAAGAAGGGAGGGATACTGAACGTCCCCTCCTGTTTCTCATTCATTTATTTCTGTAAAAATTCTTGAATTCGCTTCGCTGCTTCTCTCAGTCTTTCAGCCGGCTGCACTAAAGCCATACGAACATATCCTTCCCCTTCCTTTCCAAAAGCATCTCCAGGAACGACTGCAACGCCGGCTTTATCAATCAACTCATAAGCAAATTCACGTGACTTCCAACCAGCAGGAATTTTTGCCCAAACAAACATCGTCGCAGCTGATTTAGGTACTTCCCAGCCAGCTTTGGCTAGTCCAGATAGCAGAGCATCTCGGCGTGCCTCATACTCTTTCACTTGTTCAGAAAGAATAGCTGAATCTGCCATAAGTGCTTTTTCAGCTGCTTTTTGAATGGGATAAAAAATGCCATAATCAATATGAGATTTTAATGTAGCTAAAATATTTAGCGCTTCTTTATTTCCAACTACATAACCAATGCGGCAACCTGCCATATTAAAGGTTTTCGATAAAGAATTGAACTCAATTCCTACCTCTTTTGCTCCCGGAATAGACATAAAACTAATTTGCGGATGATGATCGAAAATTAATTCAGAATAAGCAAAATCATGAACAACTAAAATTTGATGCTTTTTCGCAAACTCAATGACCTCTTTAAAAAACTCTTCATTTGCTAAAGCTGTGACCGGATTTCCCGGGTAACTAATAATCATCATTTTTGTTTTTTTCAATACATCTTCTGGAATTTGATTAAGCTGCGGCAAAAATTGATTTTCTGCCGTTAAAGGCATTGGATAAATGGTTCCTTCAGCAAGTGATACACTAGCTTCATAGATTGGATAACCAGGATCTGGCACTAATACATAGTCTCCTGGATTAATAATAGCCGTCGCTAAATGGGCAAGTCCATCTTGTGAACCCATAAGTTGCAGCACTTCTTTTTCTGCATCAAGCTCAACCCCGTAACGATTTCTATAAAAATAACAAACTGCATCATGAAATTCCGTTATCCCTTTTAACGTATAACCATATTTGCTTGTATCTTGTGCATATTCAATTAGCGTATCAATAACAAAGGAAGGAGGTGGTAAATCCGGGCTTCCTACACTTAAATCGATTACATCCTTCCCTTTTTGCAATGCCTCTTGTTTCCGACCTGCTACCTCCATAAAAACTCCTGTTGTTAACTGTGCCACTTTTTCTGACGCCGTAAATTGCATGTAACATTCCCCTTTTAAAGTTTATATCCAATTTTCCTTATTTTTTGAATCTTGAATAATATTATTATAGCAAAATAAAGAGGAAGAACACCCTATTTTAGTGTTCTTCCTTCCATACTACTATCCTCATACATTTATTCAGTTTCATATTGAAGCCAGTCTGACCCATTAATTTGATTAGAGACGTCAATGATTTTATTTTTCACTCGCTCTGCTTCTGCTCCTTCTAATAACAATGGTTGATAATTATTTCTAGACGTAACAGAAGAAATCGAGAACGGTACAACCTTTATTTCTTTTTGATCTGTCAGTTTCCCATCCTTCAAGTGAAACGTTTGCTGAAACACATATGTATCCTTATCTGCTGGATTTCGGTTCCCGCCAAACATAAAGTTTCCTAAACTATAGACAATAAACTTCCCCTTATACTCCTCAATTCCTTGAACAACATGAGGATGATGTCCTAGAATCAAATCCGCTCCGCTATCGATTGCATAACGAGCCAGCGATTGTTGGGATTCAGTTGGAACATAGCTTCTTTCAATTCCCCAATGAAAATGGATTAAAACAATTTGGACACCTTGTTCTCTTAAGCGCTTTATATTCGCATCAACAATAGCACGCGTTTCTGGTGTATCTTCCCAGCCTTCATATCCGAGAGCCCCTACTTTCACGCCTTTAATCGTCGTAACATAGTGATGTTCGTATCCGAAATAACCAATTTTTTGCTTCTCTAGTGTTGTAATTGTATCATCATACCCTTGTTGTAAATAATCCATAGTATGATTGTTTGCTAGATTGACCGCTTCGATTCCACCAAGTTCTAAAATTTGAGCATAAGAAGGATCTCCCTTAAAGCGAAACTTTTTGATTGCTTTTTCAGTAGCATTTGTTAATGTGGTTTCTAAATTAACGGTTGTTAAATCATCTTCTTCGAAAATATGATCCAATTTTTTGACAAAGTAAGGCAGTCCATTTTTAGAAGCTTCGTCTGGAAATGAACCTGCATATGTAAAACTTTCATCCGTTCCGAGTGTGAAATCCCCCGCTGCACTGATTTTAATCGTTTCAATAACAGGTTCAACTGGTGAATTTTCCTCCTTGGATTGCGTTTTCTCTTTTTTCCCTTCCTCTGTCACACCACTTGTAACTGGCTGGTCTTTCGTCATAATGTTATTAAAAATAAGCAATGCGATAATTAAAAGCACTCCCGCCGTTAATATACGTCGTACCGACCTTTTTAGCCGCCTCCGTTTTCTCATTCGCCCCATATCTCTATTATCCATACTCGAAGACCCCCTACCTTTCCCAAAACACATGCACATTATACCTTAATTAACCAATTATTTATATACATTTTACTATAAATATTGAATATTATGTATTTTTATGTAAATATTTGTAAAAAAAATAATTCCTTATTCTAAAAGGAATTATCATAATAAAGTACGAATTTATTAATTTAAGATTATATTTTAGCTTTGACTTTGAGCAACGGTATTCCAAAAAAGCCATCATATTTTTAATAGTTGTATTTTCTCATTGTAAATAAAGTGAGTAATAAGGCGGGGACCGAAGACAAAGTCATACCTAAAAACGATAGCTTCGGGGATACTTCGTATAAGAAGCCTCCTAAAAATGTAAGGAGTGCTATACTTAAACCCATCGCAAAAGCAGCATACATACCTTGAGCCGTTGGAATTTGATTGGGCTTTAATTTTTGTGAAATGTATTGAATGAATGCATAGTGTGCAACACCAAATGATAAAACATGTAAAGCTTGAGAAAATATAAATACAACAACGTTTGGAAATAAATAAATCATAACCCATCGCAGTGTGGAACCAAGTGCAGCAATACTATACATCGTAGATACTTTCATTTTTGAAAAAAACTGATCCACCTTTGTAAAAAATACAATTTCACATACTATAGCAACATTTAAAATTAACCCGATATAGAAGCTGCCTACCCCTAAATCTTGTAAATAAACAAATCCATAATTGTAATAAGAAGCGTGAGACCCTTGCACTAAGATAGAAATAAGAAGAACGATAACAAATCCTTCTGATGCAAATAATTTATTCAAACTCCCTTTTTCATCCACTTGATTAATCGGCTTAGTTTTTACATGTAATACAACTGGAGAAGCTTGAAATTGCGAAAAAACGATAGCAATTAGACCTATAATCATTAGCCATAAAATCGCTGCCTCTTGAAATACCGCAGTTCCTGCACCTACGATTAAAAGAGCAATTGTATAGCCAAGCGAGCCCCATGACCGACTTCTTCCATAATGGATTTTTCCAGTACTCACTAAGACCGAGGCACTGCTTTCCATAGCAGGTAAAAGATTTGGATAAACAGCACTAAATAACACTGTAATGATGAATAATGAACTATATGTATCGAATGGTATGTATAACAGTACTACTCCTAAGGACCCAACAGCCAAACACTTCATTACAATACTTAAAGAATATAGCCTAGTGAACAGAGGAAATAGGAATAAGGTTGAACAGGCACGTACAATCATCCCCGTCCCCATAATCATACTTGCAGCGGAAACTGACAGATTTTTTTCTACAATAAGCCAACCAATCCAGTATGGCAAAAAAATACCCCACGTAAAGAAAAAAGTATAAAAATTTAAAGATAACCAACGTTGATTATTCATTTAAATCCTCCCTAGAATTTCAGCTCGCCATGGATTACACATCCATTATCTGTTTTATTGAATGAGCATCTCATAAAAATACAAAGTTACCCTTTAAAGTAAAAATAATTGTAACATAAAGAAAGGGACCATGATAATTGAATACGCATTTATCACTTCTTAACAGAATACTGCCCAAAAATATTTTTGGAATAAACGGAAAAAGTGCTCATAAAATTAGCATTGTGTGTTAACTTGGAATTCAATTTTAGGGGGAGAAAAAATGAGTATGAGTGTACAGTTTCCAAGATGGATTGCAGTTATTGTATCGATTTTCGCTTTAGCAACGGCCTTCATCTTTAGTTCTACTTCTAACGCTTCAGCATCTATTAACTACGGAGAAGAAGTAGCAGCAACAGCGGAGTTATATATTGGTACACCGTATAAATATGGAGGAACTACGCCAAAAGGCTTTGACGCAAGCGGTTTTACTCAATATGTGTATAAGCATGCGGCAACAGAATTAACGATTCCAAGAACGAGTGCCGCTCAATATAAAATCGGGAAAGCTGTTAAAAAGAACGCATTAAAGCAAGGGGATTTAGTATTTTATGCTACAGGTAAAAAAGGAAAAGTATCCTATGTAGGAATTTACAATGGTAATGGCACATTTATCGGTACTACTTCAAAAGGAGTAAAAATCGTTAAAATGAGTGATAAGTATTGGAAAGAGCGCTACATTGGAGCAAAACGCGTAATTAAATAAGGATTGATGAAACAGGATTATGGATAATACGATTTTTGGCTCAGATGTGCTGAAAGGTTGCTCTAGCCCCATGAAACAAGGGAGTAAGAGCCAAAATCAACAACGTTCTATAACACAGTCAAATAAAAAAGAATAGATAAAAACAAGCTCCGGAATTACAAATCCGGAGCCATTTTTCGAGCTATTTTCAAAAAGGATTATTTTCACATAGCTAAGAGTTAAATACCTTAACAGAAAACCATTAAATGCCTATCAATATTTAGACCTTTTCATCATTAAATAAAGAAAGAAAGAATATTATTAAAGTAAGGATTGATGAAAATGGCTAAAAAATATAGAGGAAAAACGTTAAAAAAGCTACCGTCAAATGGACGTGGAGAATGTCCATTATGTAAAAAAACAAGAATCAAGCTATTATATCCCCATAGAACAGAGACAAACCAATTGATTCAAGTATGTAAAAATTGTCGTAATAAATAATATGCGCCGGGCTGTCACAAGCCCTTTTTTCTTTATTACAACTCATTTGTGCCACGCAAGAACTCTATCCACCTTGATTTCAATCAACTAACGATTCAACTTTCCTAAAAGCCCCATCGTCAAATACTGCTTCTCTTCATTAAAATCCCACAGCCAATATTTTAGTGAAAAATCTGCTTTATTTGCATTCTCGATAAAATCTTTTATAGCAATGAGTGCAGCTCCATATCCTATATTCGAAGCTAAAGCAAAAATGGCATTTGGTCCTTGCTTAATCGTGTCTATGTACTCCGGTTCCATCTTTAAAATATCCGTCCATGTAATAACGAAGCCTGTTGTCTTGCAGCATTTAAAAATGGAATCGTGGTAAGCAAGAATGATGCTATCTCTTAAATCCAAAAACCCTTCTTTGATTTGTTCTAATTCTTCCTTATTATATTGGGTTTCATATTGAGATAACGTATCCAAAGCCCAGTTATAAAACAATTGCGTATAAATAGCTGATGATGCGACAATGTCAAAGCTATCAATAAAATCTGCCCATTCATCCTTTAAGCTTTCAACCACATACTTCTCTATATCCCTCACATACTGTAGAATACTCTCAACCTTCTCACCACATTTCAATAAAGAAGACAAATGATGTTCAAAATCGATGTTCTTTAATCCTGTCACGTCCAGCTCAACGAGTTTGATTTTGTTACGAGTACTTGCTAAGAGATACTGAGTCCCTCTTTTCATACTCTCTATATCGAGATCAAATAAATAAATCAGGTTACAGTTGGATGCCAAATAATTCAACTCTAAATCATCACAATTACCCGCTCCAAAGATGGCTATTTTATCAACGGACGCTTTTTTTGAAAAAACATCATGAAATAAGCCACTTACTTGGTTACGATGACCCTCCCATTTCGTTTTTCTTGAATTATCTCTATTTTCATTCATTTCCCTTTGAAAATCTTCCAAAAATATCTCTCCTTTTATGTATACACCAACATAGTTGCGATACTCACTTCTTATAAAGTAAATCCCGCTGCAACCATTTATAAAATTGTACACTATTTTGTTTTTAACGGATAATCTTCTCCTGCATAGTTTCTTGCCTCTAAGCAAAAAGTAACATTGGAGGTGAACGAAATGAGTAAAAAAATTAAGGAAGACCGTTCCAAGTCAGTCCTTGGTTCTTCACAAGTCGAAGGTCAAGGCACAACTACACAAGAAACAGGTTCTATAGAAGTGCCTTCATCGAATAAAAAACAAAAACGTGATTAACCCTATTTTCTTTCATATGTTAACCAAACCATCGAAACGAGGCTGAAGCTATGACGACAGAAAAACAAACCCAACATACTCCAAGAATTTACGCTGAACCCTCAGAAAGTCCAAAACTTGTTATCACTACAAATTTGGATCAAAATGCAACAGAACAAAATCCATATGAACAAAAAAATAGCCCTAACAAGAAAGAATTCAAAGAATTTTTCAATGAATAATATGTTCGGGCGACTCAAATGGGTCGCCCCCTTTTATTCCCGGCTACAACCATGCTCTTAAAATATTTTCCCCATAAAGATTGACAAATAATAAGATTAAGCAATTAAAAAGTATATACAAAAAACTAATGAAATGATAATAATAAAGATACTAAGTATTACCACAGTCTTTTTAGGTGCCCGAAATGTTTGATTATTAATAGCAGTAATTTTTTTCATATATACAGCGGTAGCCATAATAATAGTCAAAATACCTAATCCAACCGAAGATATTCCAATAATATTAGCTAATAAGTCATCTATTGGGGAAAGGCTTGATTTCATTGTAAAATGGACATTTGTAACAAGAAACCCGACTCCAATAATAGCAATTGCTGTACGAATCCAAGCTAAAAATGTACGTTCATTAGCTAAATGCTGCTGAATATATGTAGAATCAACAGTTGGAGAGCTTCTTTCTAATTTTTTTGTTTGATTTTCCTTCATAAACAATCACTCACTTACTAAAATAGATGTTATTATGGTTGTTAAACTCTTCTTATATATAACACTAAAATGATAAAATATTTACTTTTTTCTATACTTTTCACTGGTTCTTTTAGTATCTTTCGGTTCGTTGTACCAACAATTTTTTGCTACATTAGACCTTGATTATCAATTACATAGCTTTTTAAAATGGGTCATTTTTTTACTTTTGGTCATATATTGATAGAATACTTAGTGAATGACCCCTCCTTAACACCCTTAGAAATTGTTTGAAGAAGGGGCTTCCTGTTTCATAGACCGTAGCGTAATAGGGTTTCCTACTACGTCTTACACAATCTCTACAGGCGTAGATTATACTGTTTGGACACAACCTTGCCCTACAGTCTGCAAGATTTAGTGTATGGCAAGTAGTTCTTCTAATCCTTTTTGCAGGATGTTTAGACTTGCATTGTGATCTCGATCTAATAAGGTTCCACATTTCGTGCAAATATGGGTACGAATAGAAAGGGATTTTTTTACTCGATTGCCACAACAAGAACAATCCTGAGAAGTGAATGTTGGTTCTGCTTTGATAAGTGTGCCACCACGATTTTCACATTTATAAGCCAACATATTGCGAAACATGCCCCACCCCGCATCAGAAATAGATTTAGATAACTTTCTATTTCGAACCATGTTTCGAATGTTTAGATTTTCTACAACGATTACTGAATAATCTTTTGCTAGATTGTAGCTTAGTTTATGAAGAAAATCTTTACGCTGATTCGCTACTTTCTCATGCAACTGTCTAACTCGTTGTACCTGCTTAATGTAGTTGGAAGACTTCTTTTTCTTTTTAGAAAGCATACGTTGTGCTTTCTTTAGTTGTTTTTCTTTCTTGCGAAGAAACCGAGGATTTTCATACTCTAAGCCATTGGAAAGAACCGCATACTTATTCAGTCCTACGTCTATTCCTACCGCAAGATTTGTATCAATAGTAGATGGTAGTGCTTGTCTTTCGACACAGAAAATAGCGTACCACCTTTTCCCTTGACGCTTGATAATAAGTTGTTTAATAGCCCCTTCTATCGGTCTATGGAGTAAAATATCTATTTCACCTAACTTTGTATTGTGTAGTTTACCGTTATCAGAAAAAGACATCGCCATTCGATTCCCTTTTTTGCTGAATCCAAATTGGGGAAACGTCATACTCGTATACTCTTTATATTTTTTCTGTTTTGGATATTTTGCGTTTTTACGGAAGAAATAATCGAATGCTTTTTTCAATCGAACAAATACTTCTTGTAATGGTTGAGAAGGTATTTCTTTTAGAAAGGGGTATTCCTTTTTATCCAAAGTTTGTTGTTTTTGCATATCGTAACGGTTGTATGGTTCTTTGCTTTGCTTATATTTACGTTCTTTGTCTAAAAGGGCAGAATTATAGGTTTGACGGCAGTATTGTAGCCAACGGTCTAACATTTCTCTTTGTTCCTCCGTTGGAAAAATTTCGTATTTTTGATTCAACAGCATGACCGTCACCTCCTATTATTTTTCACCCTGTGTTTCGATGTATTGTTTTAGAGTTTCTAATGGTGCGCCACCAACAGTTAGTAAACAGTAGCTTTGAGACCAAAAGCATTCTTCCCATAATTTCTTCCTTATTTCTGGAAATTCATTTTTAATCCTTCGTGAACTGGCACTCTTATAAGCGTTAATGAACTTAGATAGTTCTGTATTAGGTTTGGTTGTCATGAGAACATGAATGTGGTCACTATCATGATTCCATTCTTTTACAGATGTATGATAATTAGTACCAATATGTTCAAATATGTCTTTCAATCTAGTTGAGATTGTATCGTCAATCACTTTTCTTCGATACTTAACAACCATAATAAGGTGGTAGTTCAATTTGAATACTGAATGGTTATTCGTGTCTAATTTCAATGCTTTCACCTCTATTTTTTATCCTACGACTGAATAGAGAAGAAGACAAGTAAAAAGCCTTTGGCTTACACCAACCGAAATTCATCCCCTCCCTACCCTTGGGCTGCGCTCTTCACACGCTTGAGGAAGGAGACTTCTTTCGGAAAGATGTTAAAAAGGAGAATGAAAATGAACAGAGTTATTTTATTTGATGGAGAGTGTAATTTTTGTGACCAAAGTGTTCAATTCATCATCAAAAGAGACCCTATAGGCTACTATAAGTTTGCCTCCCTGCAGAGTGATATTGGTAAACAATTGTTAAAACAATTTAATGCTCCAGAAGATATGGATAGTTTCTTTCTGATAGATCATAACAAATGTTATTTTAAATCCTCGGCAGCTCTTCAAGTTTGCAAAAATTTAAAGGGCCTTTGGAAAATCCCCTATTTTCTTTTAATCATTCCAAGACCTATTAGAGATTTCTTTTATGAAATAATCGCCAAAAATAGATACAAATGGTTTGGCAAAAAAGATAGTTGTTTATTACCTTCTCCTGAAATTAGAAATCGGTTCTTATAATACTGTACTTGTCGTAGAGGTTTAAGTTTCTGTTCCAATGTATTTTTTCACATATATAGTACATGCTTTAAAATAAGGTCTATCAAATTTAGAACAAGTGGAAGGAGTTTCTCACCATGAAAAAAGAAGGTAAACAACATACAAAAATGAACGCGGAAAAACAAGAAGAATTACAAACCGTAAATGATTTTTCTAACAAAGAAAATACGCAACCAGTACCTCAACCAAAAGATTATGATGAAATAGAGTATTGAGATGAAAGTATACTCCGACACAACCACGAATGGACAAATTCCTCGGGCAACAAATTCAAGGGTGTAGTCAAGAAAAAAACATTTACAAATTTAGGTTTTTTCAATCTGATTTATCTGTATATTTTCTAGAAGAATGTAGTTTTTAAAAATTAGATATGTTATACGGGACTTTTAATTTTAGGTAAATGTGGAATTTTCATTAGGACAAAAAACCAATATCTAACCTCACCATAAAATAACATCACGTTTGAAGTATATCGAGGAAGGATGAGGAACACTAATGTATTATTATCCACCTTTAAATAACACGCTTTATATGCCTTACAGAGATTTAAAAAGTGAAACACTGCAAGCTGTAAAACCTTTTGTGGATTATGGTTTACTAGAAGCAACTTTTACATCATATTCTCATGCACTTACAGAAGTCGCAGCAATCGCCTATTTGCTCGGAAAAGGGTATGACCCGCAAACCGCTTATAAAACGGTTGAATCATGGGAAATGAACGAAAAATTTTTTTAGACATATGAGAATGTTATCTGTTAAGTAACAATTTTATCGAAGGGTTATTGACATTTAAGTCCCTATCAAAACATTTCCAGCATTATCAAACACCAAAAAGCAAATATTAGATGATGGAAGGCCATCAATTTTGCTTTCCAAATGATTGATTGAGGAGTGTTTGACATTGAATAACTGGATATCTGCGCTTTTAAATATAGGGATGCGAAAAAACATGTTTAAAATGTTTGGCAGAAAAAGAAACAATAGAGGGATGATGTGGACGTCTTTATTAGGTCTAGGAGTTAGTGCAGTTGCTTATGGATTAGGGAAAAATCGAAACAGAAATATGCAGAATCCTGTTGAACATGTAACGAACAGGAGTCGAACGCAAACAGCTAATCCAATGCTAAAAGCAGCTGCTCTAGCAGAGTTTTCAAAGGAATTAGGACTCGATAAAAATCCTTCGACAAAAAAATAAATTTCATTCACATAAAAATACCCACATTAATGTGGGTATTTTTATGTGAATAAAATTGAAATTAGTAAAGTCCGAAACAATTTATTCTCTGGCTAAAGAACAAATAATAATCACACATGATATCGTCTAAAATATAGCTGCTATTGACGTGCAAAATAATTTGCGAATCTGGACACTTTATCTAATGTGATGCTGATCATAGTGCCAATAAAGGCACTTCCGATAATATCAGATGGATAATGATGACCTACCCAAATACGTGAAAAGCCCGTCAACACAGATAATATCCACATGATTGAACCAAGGACGCGGTCATAAAGAAAGATAGAAGTAGATATAGCAAATACAAGCAGAGTATGTTTACTTGGAAAAGAAGAATCTTTTTTTGAAGGAATAAGTATACCAACCCGACGTTTTACAAATGGACGTGGTTTAAAATAAAACAATTTAATCAAAGTGTTAATAAACAAAGTTAACCCTACAGATATCACCGCATTGCAAGACACTTTTTTGTAAAAATCATTTCTAAACCACATAAAAATCAAAACAAAAATAAACACATAACGAATCTTATTTGATATCAATATCATGAGCAAGTCAATTGGAGAACAACGTCTAGACAGCGGATTGACTGACTGAAATACTTTGTAGTTCATAACAATTATCTCCTTACTTTATATATGAGGTCTTTTCAACCTTTACTTATGATTCCTCATATGTATAAAGTTATGAATAAACTTTTTCAAAGTTTTTATACATTTGCAATCGAAACAATTAGTAATAAAAAAATGGTTTAAAGAAAAAATAAAATATAAAAAATTTTAGAGAAATATATGATAAGGAACACTAGACGGCAATTACACACGTGCTCTTCTATAAAGATTTTATTTTATCTATACTCTTTTCAACCCCTATATATCAAAATCCA
>NZ_JBALMU010000040.1:0-29798 GCF_036962285.1 Bacillus sp. JJ634 | reverse complement strand
GATTAGATAAATTAGAAAAATAACAAGAACTATAAAAATAAGTGCAATTAATGCAAATCCGATGATAATGAGCTGGCTTGCGAGATTCATCATATTTTTCCTCCTGAACTGGCTAAATCTATTTGGTGTTAATATGCTCCAAGATGAGTGTAATTATTCAATGGGAGCTCTTTACAGAACCAATTATTTTTTTATATAAAAACGTATTAAATAATATTGGTAATAAAAATAAAATGAGTGCGGTCCCATACGAATTGAGCCGAAAATTAGCAGATTCATCTGATAAAGCCAACATGAAAATAAGACGAACAGTCATATCCTTTTTATGAATCCCATACGTTAAAACGAGGTAGGGAAATAGGGGAGAGAATATGTAATTTTATTACGGTCCACAAATACTTTTACGTATATTGGATGAGGCTAAATTTTGGAAGCATCAAGAAGAAGAGCATACCGTTGTCATTCGTGAGCTAGTTTCTAATTCGGAATCGAATTATGTGAATGCTTTAAAGGAATGGGAGAAGGTATTGGGAGAAACACACCAACATGTTGTCCGGTATATTGAATCTGTTACTCGTTCAGGGTCGTATGTGCCAGCGCAGCTTTATCAGCAAGTGTTACAACTCACTTCTTTAGCTTGGAATTTATTAAGCTATGCCAACAAATCAAAAACGAAAGCAAGGCAGTCGGTGAAAATCCAACAGCAAAGGTTGTGTTGAATCATATCATTAGAGAATCCGAATATTTTGTTGGAATCGCCCAATCCTTGCTTTATAGTGAAAATAAGAGTTTATGATTTACAGAGATAAGGAAATGAAAAAGGGGGTAGAATCTTTGGGTGTACTTGATGTGATAAAAGGAAGAAGAGAGATTGTCCGCTTTGAAAGTAAAGAAATTCCCGCTGAAATTTTAGAACAGGTTGTGGATGCGGGATACTATGCTCCAACGGGGAATAATTTACCTTCAAGAGAATTGATTGTAATAACTAAAAGAGAAAGATTAGACAAGCTATCTGAAACAACACCATTTATGAAATGGTTGAAAGAAGCTACTGCAGCAATCATTATTACGGGAAGACCTGGTGAAAGCAAATATTGGTTGCAAGATGCTTCAATCGCCAGTTCTTTTATTTGGCTTACAGCTACAGATTTAGGGTTGGGACTGGCTTTTGGAGCGGTCTATCACTCAGAGGATCAAGAAGAATCCGAAAGACGGGAACGATATGTAAGAGAACTTGTGGGGATCCCTAATAATCGTAGAATTGTAGCTGTTTTGGGCATGGGCTATCCATTGGAGGCCCCTCAAAGAAAAAAACATCAATCACGTGAAAAGATTGTTCATATTGAAAAGTTTTCAAGTGACGAAACGAAAGAATAGGGGAGAAAATTCCCCTTTTTAATGATGAGGGAAAATCCAATTTGACTAAAAGTGAAGAAGGAATTCCCTAATCAATATTATTTCTCCTTTTCCATCCATACATATAAAAAGCTTATTCTCCAACAACACTCCTTCCTTTGCAAGAAAAGTTCGAGCTGTTTTAAGTGTATTGACTACTAAAAAAGTTCGTCTGAAAAAGCAAGTGTTCTGAAGCTGAAGCAATTACATTATTTTTAAAGCAGCCTGTAGCTCTATAGGGTATTTCTAAAATAAGTCTCACTCTGTTAAAGCTCGTTCATCTATAAGTAACGAGTTTTTTTATGCGTAATTAAAGAAGATTGTTGAACTCTTACATTTTAGCTACATAATTTTTTAGTTGAATAGCCACCATAGAAGGAGATATTTCGAATTTATAATGGAGGAATGGTCTTGAAAGCTTCGGATTTATTTGTACGCTGTTTAGAAAATGAAGGGGTTCAATATATTTTTGGCATTCCTGGAGAGGAAAATACGGATCTTGTTGATTCTCTTATTGGCTCTGAAATTGACTTTATTTTAGTCCATCACGAACAAGCAGCAGCTTTTATGGCTGATGTATATGGGCGTTTAACTGGAAAGCCGGGTGTCTGTTTGGCTACACTTGGGCCGGGTGCAACCAATTTATTAACAGGAGTAGGAAATGCTTATTTAGATTACTCACCTGTTGTCGCGATTACAGGTCAGGCAGGTCTTGAACGTATTCATAAACAGTCCCATCAGTATGTGGATATTGTTGGTGTTTTTGAAGAAACAACGAAATGGAGCCAACAAATTCATGTGCCTCACACAATACCGGAAATCATTCGAAAAGCGTTTAAAACGGCCCTTCTTGATAAACCTGGCGCCGTTCATATTGAGCTTCCGGAAGATGTGGCGCTGATGGATACAGAAGGAGAACCAATTCCTGTGACACGATTACCCATCTCCCGTCCAGCTGAGGAAGAAATCAAAAAGGCAGCAGAATTGATTAACCGTGCTAAAAGACCGATTATTTTAGCTGGAAATGGGGTTATTCGTGATGGAGCAACAGACGCGTTACGCCAGTTTGCCGAAGCGAAAAATATTCCGGTAGTTAATACGTTTATGGCAAAGGGGGTGCTGCCTTCCGATCATCCATTGACCCTATATACAGTTGGCATGCAAGCAAGGGATTATGTGCTTTGTGGCTTTGATCTTGCTGATGTCATTATTACGATAGGCTATGACATTGTCGAATATTTACCGAAATATTGGAATGATGAAGCGATGAACCCGATTGTTCATATTGATAGTTTGCCTGCTGAAGTCGATGCGTATTATCCAGTCCAAGCCGAATTAGTCGGTGATGTTAAAGAAACGATTCAAGCTTTAAACAGCTATGTTGAAGAAAAAGAACTTTGGTCAAAGGTAACACAGTTAAAGAATCAGTTGGTTGAGAAACTGCATGAGTCTGATGAGGTATCCGGCAGCCCTGTTATTCCACAAAGAATTCTTGCTGACTTAAAAAAGGCGGAAAAAGGAGAAGCGATTGTCATTTCGGATGTGGGCGCTCATAAACTATGGATTGCTCGTATGTATCAGCCAGAAAAGCCGAATCATGTCATTATTTCCAATGGATTTGCCTCAATGGGGATTGCTGTTCCCGGCGCCATTGCTGCAAAACTAGCACAGCCGGATAAACCGGTCATTGCGATTACCGGTGATGGCGGCTTTCTAATGAATGGTGTTGAACTTGCCACAGCAAAACGTTTAGGTCTTGCGATTGTCATTATTATTTTTCATGACTCTAAATTTGGTTTAATCGAGTGGAAACAACTGAATAAATTTAATCGATCCAATGCTATTCAATTTGAAGATCCGAATTTTATTGAGTTCGCTGAAAGTTTCGGTGTGAAAGGAATTAAGGTGAAGCATTCGGATGACTTGCTTCCTGCATTAGAAGAGGCCATTCAGAGCCAAGATATTGTCCTAATCGATGTGGATGTCGATTATTCCGAGAATGTTAAATTATCCCAAACGCTTGGTGATTATATTTGTAAATTATAAGAATGAGGTGTGATGAAAGATGAGGCAAAAATGGCAATTATGGATTGGTGGAAAGTGGCGGGAGGCGAAAACTTATGAGCCTTTATATAATCCGCATACGAATGAACTATTAACTGAAATTGGACAGGCCGAACCTGCGGATGCCGTAGAAGCAGTGGTTGAAGCGCATACGGCTTTTCAGAAATTCCGGGAGTATCCGGCACATCGTCGTGCTAAGATTTTAGCAAGAGCGGCCACGATTATGGAAGAACGTAGTGAAGAATATGCCAAAATCATTTCTTTAGAATCGGCCAAAACGATTCGCAATGCCCGTGAGGAAATTAATCGCACCGTTCAAACGTATCGTTTCGCAGCAGAAGCGGCTAAAAGCAATTATGGAACACAAATTCCAATGGATGCTGCAGAAGGAGGGGAGAAACGTTTTGGTTTTACAACTCGGACGCCAATTGGTGTGGTGACGGCGATTACTCCGTTTAATTTTCCATTCAATCTCGTAGCGCATAAAGTGGGACCAGCTATTGCGGCCGGAAATTCAATTGTGTTAAAACCAGCTGAGCAAACACCGATTAGTGCACTCGTCCTTGCTGAGATTTTTAAAGAGGCGGGGCTTCCAGAAGGGGTATTGAATGTTATTCCTGGGAAAGGCGATGTTTTGAGTGAAGCATTAACGACTCATCCGCATGTGAAAAAAGTGACGTTTACAGGCAGTGTAGAGGTGGGGCATCTGATTCAGCAGCAAGCAGGTTTTCGTAAATTGACACTTGAACTCGGCTCCAATTCCCCTTTTATTATTGATGAAGGGGTAAACATTGATAAAGTCATTGAACGGAGTGTATTAGGTGCTTTTTCTAATAATGGACAAGTGTGTATTTCCATTCAACGAATTTATGTTCATCAATCACTTTATCAACAATTTTTAGAACGGTTCGTTAGCCGGACGAAGCAACTTGTTGTCGGTTCACCGCTTAATGAGGATACGAATATTACGGCGGTCATTTCGAAAAAATCATTGGACCGTCTGCAAAGTTGGATACATGAGGCTGTACAAGAAGGGGCTACAATTGAATGCGGCGGAAATGTAGAAGGAAATGTATTATATCCAACTGTATTAACGAATGTAAACCGAGACTCCAAAGTGTTTCGTTTTGAAGTATTTGGCCCTATTGTTTGTGTTTTTCCGTTTGCTACGTTAGATGAGGCGATTAAGGATGCGAATGATTCCCGCTACGGATTAAACTCCGGAGTGATGACACCAAGTATTGAACGAGCATTTTATGCAGCGGAACGGCTTGAAACGGGTGGAGTTGTCGTCAATGATATTCCAACCTATCGGATTGATAATATGCCTTATGGCGGCTGGAAGGATAGCGGCGTTGGTAGAGAAGGGGTTAAATATGCAATGGAAGAAATGATGGAGCAAAAATTTATCAGCTTTAAAATTGGTGATGAATGAACGTAGTAGCTTGTGATGAGTGCTTGAAAAGGCACTTAAAATGGCCTCGAATAGTGGGTTCTTTGAAAAAGACCCATTAATCGAGGCTTCTCTATAGGAAATGTTTCATGAGCGTTGAATGACAGAAGAAGAAAAGCTTTTAATTAATTGCTGTAAGTTTCTGTGTCCTTCTCGTAGTTTAATCGTTTCTTCGAGAATTTTGTGAAAGCTTTCTAAATCTTTATCCGATGCATTTAATACGGCTTTTGGAATTGTTTCGGCAATTTGTTGTATAGTCAAATCCGGGCTCATAAACAACGACCACCTTCCCACTGATTTGTTGGACATTGTTTTGTCCTTTTTAATACTTTATAGAAAGAACCTGTATTTTCCTGCAAAATGTCCCCCTAAATTAATCTACATATATCGGGAAATTTTTCAGATCAAGTCCTTTTCTTAAGGTTCTGTTAAATTCGATGCACTTTTATTAGTAATAGGTTGTATTGCTGCTATCTTTGTTTATTATCGATTTGGAAAGTTAAAGTTGACCAAGAAAGGCGTTGAAAAGGAAAAACAGGAGCATCGTTTACATGCGTAAAAAATGATTACTATTTTGAAAGAGAATGTACCAGAATAGACCTGGTACATTCTTTTTTCGTTCTCTCTTATGAAGACGAACATGAGCTGCAAGACGAACAGCTGGATGTATCTAATCCGCTGTCGTTATGGCTAGAAGCGGAATCGTTGGAGTTTCCAGAGTCTGTAGAGTCGCCGCCAAAAATGTCTTTAAATTCATGCTTTGTATCTTCATCAGCCTCGACATAAGCAAAGTAAGCTGGACTCGCATTGTCGGTCTGTTCATATTGTTTCTTCCAGTGAAGATTTCCCTCTTTTTGAGCGTCTTTTAATTTTGCTATGAAAAATTCAAAGGTTTGTTCCGCTTCTTGGCTCGTATTCGTGCGCATATAGGTTTGCTTTAAACTTGCTAGTTCACGAGATGTAAATTCATTCAAGAAAGAAATGCCTTTATCTTCTTTAAAAAATTTTCGCCAAATTTTAAGTGAAATCATGTCTACGGTAAATAGCTGTACATAATAAAAATCAAATAAAGTGCGTTCTGTCGGTTTCCATGTTGGCTGTTTGTGCGGGATATGCTCGATTTTGTGTCCGATAAACGTTTGGCAGAACTGATTGTATTTGTTTGGATTCTCTAACATGAGATGCCAAAGCTCATCGACTTTATCATGAAACATCTCTACTTGTTTAAAAATAGCGGCTAATACGAAATACCTTTTTAACTCTCGCCAAAGCTCATTTACTTGTCGTTGCGAATAGCGCGGAAATTTCAAGCGAAACTCCGTATTGACCTCTTCCATATATTCTGGATTTAGAGCGACATGTAAGTGTTTAATCAAATTTACATGGACTGTTTCTAATTCATGAATCGCTAATGTGTCTTCAAAGTTTTGGCGGAATTCTTCTTGATAGCGTTCTCGTTTATTCTGCTTCCAACGCTTTTTGATTGCAGAGAACCAACTCATTGTCCTCCTCCTTTTGTTGGGCCTTTTAGTGAATTATACCATTGATTGATTGCCCGTTAATGGGTAGTAGGACCTTCACTTTAAGACTGAAAGGGGTGAATAACTACATTTTCACATAATCGTTTGTTCGCGACCAACTACGGTATTGATGAACGAGGAAGCCGACCAATCATCAACTCACCGGATGAGCTTCCTATCATTCAATCGGGAATAGTAACGTGGGTTTTCCTGCTCCATCGTTTAAAGAGAAATACACTCAGTTCAATCCAGATCCAACTATACAATAATGAAAAAAGGGCGAGTGAAAGAAAGAATAATAGGCTTATAGAGGGCTGAATCGATGGCCCTAACACTGGAAACTGAAAGACGAATAATAGAAGAAGAATTCCGCTAAGCAAGAAGATTGCACTTGCTATTGTGATACTAAGACGCTTTTTCCATAAATGGAAGGCAAAACTGATACCAATGCCTAGAAACCCAGTGGTAAAAGCAAAGATAATTACTTCACTCGGTTGAATGAGAAATAGCAGAAATATAGTTAACAAATAGCCAAGAAAACCGTATCGAGCGGATAAAATCGTACTAAGAATCACGGGTGCCGTTGCAAAGGGACTAATAAATAAACCAACTACAGGAATCAATCCACCGGCTGATTGGAGAATGGCTGACAATGTACATAATAATGCAGCGGTTGTGATTTTCTTTGACCTAGAGGCTGTTCTATGAAACGTATCGGAAATATTTTGCGCATGCTGCGTAATCGGTTGAAGTAAAAACATGTAATCCTCCTTCAATCGTTCGTTACGCATACTATATTCGGCTTATCCTTTCGTCAGCATAAAAAAATGCCCGTTGATTAAAACGAGCAAACGAATCATGTACATTTAGTGAGAGTTTTTCAACCGTTCACTCAGTCGGAAATTTTCTTCATAATCGACCGGACATTCAATAAGAACTGGTCCTTTTTCTAAAAGTGCTTGTTGCAAAATCTCTGATAATTCAGCCGCCTGCGTTACTTTATATCCTTTCGCACCATATGATTTTGCCAGTGCAACAAAATCAGGGTTATCGAATTGGATGTTTGATGAATGGCCTAACTTGTTTTCTTGCTCCCATTCAATCATTCCATATCTGCCATCTCGCCAAATCATAATAACAATCGGTAATTTCAATTGGACTGCTGTTGCCAATTCTGCTGCAGACATGATAAATGATCCGTCTCCACATACAGCGATTACTTTTTTGTTTGGATAGGCAAGTTTTGCACCGATTGCCCTAGGCAATGCAATTCCCATTGATGCAAGCCCGTTTGAAATGATACATGTATGGGGCTTTAATGCCTCATATTGTCGACCGATCCATAGCTTATGAGCTCCGACATCTGATAGTACAATATCATCGCTTGATAGAACTGCCTGAATTTCTCGAATGATACGTTGAGGGCTCAGCGGACATGCGTCACTTGTTGTGTTAATCAGTTTATCAGTCGTTATTGTTTCTTTTATATTACGATAAAATGGATCCATCTCATTTCTTTGGTGAATTTGAACCGTTAAACGCCGAAGATTTGCGGATAAATCACCAACAAGAGAGGCTTTTACGGGATAAAAGCTGTCTGTCTCAGCTCCATTTACATCAATATGAATAATCGGTGCCAGTAATTTATTCCACTTTTGCGGCCCGTATTCGATAGGGTCGTACCCAATGGTAATGACTAAATCAGCACGGAAAAAAGCTTGATTGACAAAATCACCTTCAGGCAACCCAATTGTTTGTAAATGAAGAGGGTGATTTTCAGGAACAACTCCCTTTGCCATAAACGTTTCCGTAAAGGGAGATTGAAGCTTTTCGATAAATGTTACAATTTCGGTAGAAACGTCTTCTCCTATCGCATTATTTCCTATTAGAACAAGCGGGAATTTTGCTTCATTAATGGCCATGGCGACATCAGATAAGGATTGGTTAGACGCGATGACTTTTTGGCGATCCAGCTCTTTTTGTAAAGGTTGTCCTTGCACGAGAGTGGAGGCAATATTATTTGGGAGTTCTATATGAATGGCTCCAGGTAGATTACTTGTCGCTAATGTAAATGCCTTAGCGACAACTTCGGGAATAACGGAACCATCGTGAATAGATGTATTCCATTTCGAAATCGGACGGTATAACTCGATAAGATTTAAATATTGGTGAGAATTTTTATGCTGCATCGTGAGGTCGGTCTGTGCTGTAATGGCGACTAACGGCATTCTATCCAAGGTAGCACAGGCAACACCTGTCACCATATTGGTAGCTCCAGGTCCAAGCGTTGACAGGCAAACGCCTGGTTTTCCTGTCAATTTGCCCATCATCCCAGCGATTAACGCTGCCCCTGTTTCATGTCTGCAAACGATAAACTTGATGGATGACTGATTTAGTGCAGCTACTAAATCAATATTTTCTTCTCCAGGCACTCCAAATATGTATTCCACATTTTGTTTCTCTAAACATTTTACAAAAAGCTCAGCTGCTTTCAAAAAAAAACACCCCTTTCTGCTTTGAAGTAATATTCACTTGTTAAAGTTCCACAAATATTCTGCTTTTATTTCAGGTTCTGTTAAAAATCGTATACGTCAACAATATTTATTAACATAGCTTTATTTACAGCTGCATACTGCGTATTTTCCGGGTAGCTATTCCTTAAAATTAAGCAAGTATTAACGAATACGTATATAATAGAAATAAGAGAAAAAGCCGGACATCTTGAGGGAAGGAGTGGCTATGGTGAATTATATAAACATTGAACCTGTATTATTTACATTGACAGAGGAGTGGTTAAAAGTATTTTTCGCTTCGGTGAAAGAAAGACCTTCCTATCTAATTAACGATTCGACTTATGGATTTCAACGAGTGGGCATTCGTGTATTGGGTACACCTCTGGATCAAGATGAGTATTATAATGCCTTATTCGAGATGAATCAAGAGAGTTCTCCCGTTCATGTGTTGAGCGAGGAGTTGGATAAGACGATTGATAATCAGATGATGAAATCGATTCAAGATATATTGGACGTGCATCAGCAAGAACCAAAAGGCCTTTCTATCAATCGGTTAATTGCTTTTATGTATGGAAAGCAATTAATCCCAAAGCATCATGATCCATCGCTTAATCGGCATATTCAATTATCTGTTATGAAAGTGATAGAGCATTTTCAGCAGCACCATTCTGCGGGCTTATTAACGCAAGAGTTTAGGCGCTTTCTTATTGATGTGGTGAAATGGTTAAAAAATCATTGGGCGAAGTGGGCTGAAACTATCACGATAGGTGAGGATTTTCCGAAAGTCATTTGGTATGGTGACATGAATGACAGTCAAAAATATTTCCTGATGTTATTGATGGAGTTTGGTTGTGATGTGTTACTTTTTCATCCTGAAGGAAAGGATTTATTCGCGGAAATCGATCTAAATAATACAATCTCTATTCCTTATCAATATCGTCATACAGCAAAGTTAGAGCCCTTCCCGACCCATCAAAGAGAGCGTCAAACAACCGTTGCTTATCGAGCTAATAAACAACTAGAAATTATGATGCATGACCATGGCTCGGGCATTTATAAGCCATGGCAATTTAGAGATTATATCCCGTCCTCCATTACTTTACGTATGACATATGATGATGTGTTTATTTATGCGAGGGAAAAGGCGATGATTCGTCCAGAATTTAAGCTAGAAAGTAATCGGGTACATATTCCTGTAATTTTTGCCAAAATTCAAGGGGTCTCGAAAGATCGGAAACAATATTGGGAGCGTATGAGGGAGCTTATTGATGATTCATTAGCTTTGTGCATTCGCGAGTTTCCTTTTTCTCAAGCGACAAAAGCGAATTATCATTTCCATTATCAAAAGTCTTTAGAACAAGGGACGCTTTCTCCAGAAAAGATGGTCAACAGCAATTGGTGGCGCTATAAACATTTGCCAAATGGACTTCAAAACGCAATTGCTCATACGATTAAAGGGTACTGCGAACATCCTAAATTAAATAAAATAGCAGGAGAATCTGATTATGATCTTCAGTTATTTCTATTTAAACAGGCTAATATGATGCCGGAAGTAGTTCTCCAATTGCTGCAAAAGTTTGATTATGCTCAAGAAATTCCCCGTCTGGTTCTTTATAATATGGAGAAGAATGGAGAGCCTTCTAGGGAAGATGCTGCCCTTCTTTTGTTTTTAAATGAATTTGGCTGTGATGTAATTTGGTATAATCCAGCTGGACATAACGATATTGAACAGTTTATTAATCCGTCATTTTATGAT
This sequence comes from Bacillus sp. JJ634, assembly GCF_036962285.1. NCBI lineage: Bacteria > Bacillati > Bacillota > Bacilli > Caryophanales > Bacillaceae > Bacillus > Bacillus sp. JJ634. The sequence continues at coordinate 19,097 of NZ_JBALMU010000040.1, read as the reverse complement.
GTTCATTGGTTAGAAGAAGTGGAATTTCAACAGGAGTTTCAAGAAAAAGAAGAATCGATTATTAAGAAGATTATTAAAAAAATATTTTAAGTATAGGAGTGGGATGTCATGACAGCTGATTTACAACTTCAAAAACAAGAGTTAAATCCAAATACAGCACAGCAATTACGTGCTCAATTACGCCAAGAACCACAAGTGGTGCAGTTAGTTCAATCGCTCGATATTAAAGATCAGCATCAATTATTAACGCTTGGAAAAGAACCAGCTGATAGTTTATCTCGTTTTGCAGATCGAATCTTACATTCGATGACCGTAACAAATATTGAGAAATCGAGCGACTTACTCAATCAATTAGAAAAATTAATGAAGCGCTTTGATCGAAATGAAATTATGAAAGAGCCTGGGTTTCTTGATAAATTATTCAAGCGTGCGAAAAAGACAATTGAAGATGTGTTTAAAAAATATCAAACGTTAGGTGGTGAACTAGATAAAATTAATGCCCAATTTGCAATTATGGAAGACGAACTAAAGCGTGCAAACAATGACTTAGAAGGACTGTATGAAGAAGATATTCAATACTACTTTGAATTAGAGAAATATGTCGTAGCGGCTGAAATGAAGCTGGAAGAGGTAAGAGATACATTGATTCCAAGGTATGAAGAACGTGTTCAGTCAGGAGATCAATTAGCGCGCATTGAATTAGAAGGATTACGAACAGTTCAAGAATTATTAGAACGGAAGATTGATGATTTAGAGAAAGCAAGAATGGTTGCTGTTGTTGCTGCACCACAAATTAAGACGATGCAGCGCGGGAATAATGATTTAATGGCGAAAATTAATAGTAACTTTGTAACGGTGATTCCGATTTTTAAAATGGGGATTATTAATACAGTGTATGCGAAGCGTCAAAAATTACATTCTGATTCATTAAATGCTTTTGAAGAAAGAGCGAATCAAATGTTAACGGAAGTAACTTCAGATATCATGAATCAAAGTGTTGAAATTGCTGAGCGAACAGGCAGCTCCAGCATAAAAATGGAAACGATTGAGACGATGTGGACGACAATCGAAAAAGGAATTGTAGAGTATAAGAGAGTAAAAGAAGAGCAGTCGCTGCAGCGAGTGGAAGATAAGAAACGATTAGAAGCTCTTCAAGAAGAGGCGAAACGGGTGCTATCGCAAGGGTAAAAAACGCTTGCATTACTTGCAGTTTCGCTATACTATAAGTGAGGAATTAAAATAATCTGCCAATGTGCAGAAGAGGTTCTAGCTACCCTCTTTAAAAAACTAAGAAGAAACAGTACTCTGTCTTAGGGTGCTGTTTTTTTGTTATAAAGGAGTTTTTTAGGAATGAAAAAGGAAAAAGCAGTGGTTGTATTTAGTGGTGGTCAGGATAGTACGACATGTTTGTTCTGGGCATTAGAAAGATTTGCTGAAGTTGAGGCGGTCACATTTGATTATAATCAGCGTCATCGACTGGAAATTGAGTGTGCACAAAATATTGCAAATGAGCTTGGTATCAAGCATCATATTTTAGATATGTCTTTGTTAAATCAACTCGCTCCAAATGCGTTGACTCGTGATGATATTGAGGTAAAGGATGGTGAAGATGGTGAATTACCTTCGACGTTCGTGCCAGGACGTAATTTACTATTTCTTTCGTTTGCCGGTGTGATTGCGAGCCAAATCGGTGCGAAACATATTGTCACTGGTGTATGTGAAACAGATTTCAGCGGCTATCCAGATTGTCGCGATGTGTTTATTAAATCGTTAAATGTGACATTGAATTTATCGATGGACAATTCGTTTGTCATTGATACACCGTTAATGTGGTTGAATAAAGAAGAAACGTGGGAGCTTGCCGATCAGTTAGGCGCATTTGAATTTGTTCGTGAAAAAACATTAACGTGCTATAACGGAATCATTGCGGATGGATGTGGGGAATGCCCGGCTTGTAAGCTTAGACAAAAAGGCCTTGTAGATTATTTAAGTAAGCGGAAGGAGTCTTAAAGGCATGTATGGATTTCGAATTGTTGATAAGCTCCAGAAACTAGATCAAGATATACAGAGAAATCAATTAAACTATCATAAGAAGCGCGTTCTTGTAAGTAAAGAATTTACATTTGATGCAGCTCATCATCTTCATTGTTATGAAGGAAAATGTAAAAACTTGCATGGTCATACGTATCGAGTTGTCTTTGGCTTAAGCGGATTTACCGATGACCGTGGTTTGATGATGGATTTCGGTGATATTAAACAGATATGGAAAGATAAAATTGAAATTTATTTAGATCACCGCTATTTAAATGAAACGCTGCCATTGATGAATACAACGGCAGAGAATATGGTCGTTTGGATATATGAAAAAATGGCGGATGCCCTGCGTGAAGAGCCCCAATACAAAGGAGCTCGGGTAGAGTTTGTTCGCCTGTTTGAAACGCCAACGAGCTATGCGGAAGCAAGACGGGAGTGGATGGAAGATGAGTAAAATTCCCGTTATGGAGATTTTTGGACCTACCATACAAGGGGAAGGTTCTATGATTGGACAAAAAACGATGTTTGTACGTACAGCTGGCTGTGATTATTCTTGTTCTTGGTGTGATTCAGCTTTTACATGGGATGGGAGCGGGAAAGAGTATATTACTCAGCTGACTGCGGAAGAAATTTGGGCTGAGCTGAAAAGAATCGGTGGAGATGGTTTTTCCTTCGTCACGATTTCAGGCGGCAATCCAGCATTACTGAAAAATCTAGCCAGTTTAGTTGCGCTCTTAAAAGAACAGGGGATAAAAATGGGCGTGGAAACACAGGGAAGCAGATGGCAGGATTGGTTTTATGAAATCAATGAGCTGACGATTTCTCCTAAGCCGCCTAGCTCGGGAATGAAAACAGATTTCGGGATACTTGATGAAATCGTCACTAAGTTGCAAAACAATCAACACCATGTTTCGCTTAAGGTTGTGATTTTTAATGATGAAGATTATGAGTATGGAAAAGCGATGCATCATCGCTATCCGGACATTCCGTTCTTTTTTCAGGTTGGAAATGATGATAGTACGACGACGGACGATTCCAAATTGATTAGTAGACTTCTACAAAAATATGAGTGGTTAATTGACAAAGTTGTGCAGGATCAGACTGTTACAAATGTGAAGGTGCTCCCGCAGCTGCATACGTATATTTGGGGCAATAAACGAGGGGTGTAATTTATGAGAATATTATTCTATTTACTATCCATCGTGACTGCGAACGTTGTAACCGCAGCTTTTGCACCGCTCCAACTTGATGTATTTATCGTACCGATGGGAACATTTTTGATTGGAGCAACATTTATCTTCCGCGATCTTGTTCAAAATAAATATGGTCGAGCGAAGACATATGGATTCATTGTGACAGCGCTCATTTTATCAGCAGCTGTATCGTTTACATTAGGGGATACATTATTAATTGTTGCAGCCTCCGCACTTTCATTTATTGTTGCGGAATCTGCGGATACAGAAATTTACTCGCGTTTGAAGTTACCGATGAGCTGGCGCGTATTCTATAGCGGAATTGTTGGAGGGTTTCTTGATTCGGTAATTTTCGTTGTGATTGGTTTAAGCCCATTTGGTGCAAACATTTTACCTTGGGAAGCTGTACCTGCTGCTATTGTAGGGCAAATTATTGTCAAAACAATTGTTCAAATGATTGGTGCGTTCATCTTGAATCAGGTGCATGTTCGTTTAGAGAAGAAAACTGTCGTTAATTAATATAGTGGAGAGGCTCAGTCTTATGACTGAGCCTTTTCTCATTCATCCTAATCGCCTGTCCGTTCTTTATGAAGAAAATCACTAGTACAGTGGAGAAACAGGAAATTTCTTAATGGTTTTGTATAAATTACCCTTAATGAAGAACTATAGAAAAAGAGAGCTTATAGTCATCTGCAAAAAAATGGGGGAAGCAACTTGATTCGAAATATAAATAAACTTTTAAGGAAGCCCAAGCCCAAAAAGAATAATTTACAAAACGAACAGGAACAGCAGAATTCTAAGCCAGAAGATTTCCTTTCTGATAATTTCGATAAAAATATCGAAACTTTTCGTTTAGTTTATGATCGTTGTTCAGACGTCCTTTTCCGTCCGTTCTTACTTTTTGGAAAAACGAGAGCGACGATTATTTATATAGAGGGAATTACAAACGTCGAAGGGATGGAGGAATTCGTTCTGTCGCCGCTCATTAAGGAAACAGCAAGCGAAACTCAGCCCTTAAATGAACTTTTTGAAAATAAACTGCCTATTTCTAAAGTAAAAAGAATGCATACAATTGCCGAGTGTATCGAATCCATTTCATCTGGGAATCCTATCCTTCTCTATGAAGGGGAGAGTGCTGGTTTTTCTTTAGGATTAGCCAAATGGGAGAAGCGCGGGATTGAAGAACCTATAGCAGAGGTAGGAATCAGAGGGCCGCGAGAGGGATTCAATGAATCTTTAGAGGTAAGTACATCTCAATTGCGACGCATTATTAAAAGTCCTGCTCTTAAAATACAATCGATGAAAATCGGAAGTTATACGCAGACGACTGTTGCCATTGCCTATATTGATGGACTCGTAGATCCAACATTGATTGAAGAAATAACGAATCGATTGAAGCGAATTGAGATAGATGGCATTTTAGAAAGCGAGTACATCGAGGAAATGATTGAGGACAACCCGTATTCCCCTTTCCCTCAAATACTATCAACAGAACGACCCGATACAGCCTGTTCTAGTTTATTAGAGGGACGAGCCGTCATTTTGGTAGAAGGAACACCATTTAGTTTAATTGCTCCAATTTCCTTCTTTTCTTTGCTTCAATCACATGAGGATTATTATCAACGCTTTATGGTTGGCACACTTATCCGTTGGTTACGTTATAGTTTTCTTAGTATCTCACTTTTGCTGCCTTCCTTTTATGTCGCTATTTTGACGTTTCATCAGGAGGCGATACCAACGGCACTGCTGCTGAGTGTGTCAGCGTCCCGGGAAGCGGTCCCATTTCCTGCCGTAGTAGAGGCGCTGCTTATGGAGATTATGTTTGAAGCGCTGAGGGAGGCAGGGGTTCGATTGCCAAAGCAGATTGGCTCTGCTGTTAGTATTGTTGGAGCACTAGTAATTGGTCAAGCTGCTGTTCAAGCAGGATTGGTTTCGGCACCAATGGTCATTGTGGTGGCGATTACGGGAATCTCTTCTTTTATGATTCCTCGTTATGTTGCCGGAATTGCTATCCGGATGTTGCGTTTTCCTATCATGCTGCTTGCCGGTACCTTAGGACTGCTCGGTATTATGATGGGAATCATCGCCATCGTCATTCACTTGTGCGGCTTGCGCTCCTTCGGTGTCCCTTACTTACAGCCGCTGGCACCGCTAAAAGGACGTGAGTTAAAGGATGTGCTATGGAGATCACCTATGTGGAAGATGGATACACGGCCACATCTTACAGGGGAGTTTAACCAATATCGCCAGTCTCCAAATCAGGCGCCGAATTCGAAAAAGGGGGGTGACACCCAGTGAAAAATATTCTCCGTATACTATGTATTTTCGGGTTGATTCTTCTTTTAAGCGGCTGTTGGGATCGGGTGGAAATCAATGATTTGGCTATTGTTACAGCAGCAGCTATCGATATAAAGGATGATAATCAAATTGAATTATCCCTCCAAGTGTTTATCCCTAAATCATTAGGGAGCGGGGGCGGTCAAACAGGAATTGCTGGCGGCGGAGGATCTGTGACATTGGTGAGATCCCAAAGAGGATCTAATATTTCAGATGCACTTTCCAAGCTGCAAAGCAAGATTCCGCGCAAAGTTTTTTGGGGACAATGTAAAGTATTTATATTCGGCGAAAAGTTAGCAAAGCAAGGAATACAAGAGCAGATGGATTTCTTACTTCGCCATCCGCAGCCAAGAGAGAGAGCTTATTTGTATGTTAGCAAAGGGAACCCGAAGGATGCCCTTGGATTACTTCCCCCTCTAGAACGCTATTCGGCAGAAGTGATTCGGGAACTATCTGATTTACATATCGGGATGCAGGTTACCATACAGGACGTACAGGAAGGGTTAATAGGTGTAGCTGAGGCTGGCTCACTTCCATTTATTAAAATTTTACCACCAGGTAAAGGGGAAGAGAAATTACAGGGAATTCCGTACATTGTCGGAACTGCGGTGTTTAAAAAAGGTAAAATGGTTGGAACGATGTCAGAAAAGGCAACAAGAGGAGTCTTGTGGTTAAGAAATGAAATGGAAGCCTACACAGTTAGCGTAAAACCTGAAGGTGTTAAAGGGGAAATATCTTTAAATCCGGTGTCGGCACGTATCAATCTGATTCCGCAAATTCGAAATAATAAATGGAAAATGATCGTGGACATTAATACAGAGGGAGCTGTTATCCAAAATGGAACGAATTTGGCTCTTGCAAGTCCCAAATCAATAGAGGTTGTACAAAAAGCGTATCAAGAAGATATCAAAAAGCGTATCGAGCTAGCTATTCAGCAATCACAGCATAAGTTGAAAGCGGACATTCTAGGATTCGGTGAAGAATTCTATCGGAAATATCCTAAAGAGTGGAGAAAAATTGAAAATCGCTGGAACGAGGTGTTCCAGGAGGTGGAAGTGGAAGTCAACGTTGAGGCCCATATTCGCAGGCAGGGCTATATAAATAAACCGGGGGGATTGCCTGAGAAAGAGGTGAAGAAGCAGTGAGGTGGGGAGCTTTTTTTAGTGTCATGGTAATCGTGGCTTTGGTCATTTTGTATGAATGGCCGAAAATGAAACAAAACCCGAAAAAGGATAAGATGGCTTTTTTTACTCTGCTCCTCATCGGCTTAGTGCTGTCCATGTTCGATCTCCCTCATATGGGGGGGCCCACTGCATGGGTTCAAACTCTTTTCAGGCCGTTTGGACGGTTTATGGAAAAATAAATGACTCAGGGGCGCGATTTTGTTTTTCCATACTATCATAGAAAGGAGAGAGATGATGGAGAAAGGTCGAATTTCATCCATTCAGATGGCAATCATGCTGTATCCTGCGATTGTGGCTACCGCTATTCTCGGGGTTCCAAGCATTACAGCGAAATATGCCAAAACGGATTTATGGATATCTCCCATTTTGGCATCCTTCATCGGATATGTGACGGTGTATATCGCTTATAAACTGCACAAACATTATCCGAAAGAAACAGTTATTCAATTTAGTGAACACATCATGGGTCGGTTTGCTGGAAAAATTCTCGGTTTTCTATTCTTGTTTTTTTACATCCAGGTCGCGGGACTCATCGTTAGACAGTACGCGGAATTTGTGGTCGACTCTTTTCTGGTCAATACCCCAATTAGTGTGATTATGGCATCGATGGTATTCCTCTGTGCCTTAACCGTACACGGAGGTTTAGAAGTATTAGGGAGAGCTGCCGAATTGTTTTTCCCTATTTTTATATTGGCCATCCTCTTCTTTATCATCTTTTTGGGCCCTGATTTTGAATGGAAGAATATATTCCCGATATTGGGGGATGGGATGATGCCTCCAATTAAGGGTGCGATTGTACCTGGTGGATGGTTTACAGAAATTTTTCTTATATCTTTTCTCCTGCCTTTTTTAGCAGATCAGAAAAAAGGGATGAAATACGGAATGATGACTGTTTTTGTCGTGACGATGACGTTAGTTTTGATCAATCTTATCGTTCTTTTTGTGCTAGGGCCAGCGACATCCTCTAAGGTTTATCCACTGATGAGTGTAGCTCGATACATCAGTCTCGCCGACTTTTTTGAACATTTGGAGTCCTTCATCATGGCTGTTTGGATCGTAGGGGCGTTTATCAAATTGTCTGTGTTTTATTATGCGGCTGCTTTAGGTACCGCGCAGTGGTTGAATCTTTCAGATTATCGACCTGTTGTATGGCCAGTAGGGATTTTGATACTAGAATTCAGCTTTTGGTCACTTCCTAATACAATGGGATTGGAACGTTATCTGGTTGGGACCTTTCCGGTATTTGCCCTATTGATACAAACGATTATCCCTTTGTTTTTGTTGATGATTGCAGGTATAAGGAAAAGAAAACGCCAAGCTAGCGAATAGATAGGATATTTAGATACACGATTCTTTCTAATTTTAGAGGATCTGAATCGATTGGAAATTCTTCTGTAAAGAACTCTAATTACTAATATATAAGGAGAAAAATATGGAGAAAGGCAAAATCTCATCCTTGCAAATGGCCATCATGATGTATCCTGCGATTGTGGCTACCGCTATTCTTTCGGTTCCGAGTATTACAGCGAAATATGCCAAAACAGATTTATGGCTGTCCCCCATTTTGGCGTCCCTCATTGGGTATATGACAGTGTATATCGCTTATAAACTGCACAAAATGTATCCGAAACAAACAGTTATTCAATTTAGTGAACAGATCATAGGCCGGTTTGCGGGTAAATTGATCGGTTTATTATTCTTGTCTTTTTATATCCAGATTACGGGACATATGCTTAGACAGTACGCGGAATTTGTTGTCGACTCTTTTCTAGTCAATACCCCGATTAGCGTGATTATGGCATTGATGGCATTACTCTGTTCCTTTATTGTACGGGGAGGTTTAGAAGTATTAGGGAGAGCGTCCCAATTGTTTTTCCCCATTTTTACACTTCCACTCCTCTTTTTAATTATTTTAGTGTTCCCTGATTTTGAATTTAAGAACATATTCCCGATATTGGGAGAGGGAATAATGCCTCCAATCAAGGGTGCGATTGTGCCTGGTGGATGGTTCACAGAATTTTTTCTGATTACTTTTCTCCTGCCTTTTTTAGCAGATCAGAAAAAAGGAATGAAATACGGAATGATGACTGTTTTTGCTGTGATGATGACATTAGTTGTGGTGAATCTTATCGTTCTTTTTATACTAGGGCCAACGACACCTTCTAAGGCTTATCCACTGATGAGTGTAGCTCGATACATCAGTCTCGCCGACTTTTTTGAACATTTAGAGTCCGCCGTCATGGCCATTTGGGTCGTAGGGGCGTTTGTTAAAATTTCTGTGTTTTATTATGGGATTGCTTTAGGTACTGCACAGTGGCTGAATCTTTCGGACTACCGGCCCATCGTATGGCCGTTAGGGATTCTACTCGTTATATTCAGTTTTTGGTCATTTCCTGGCACAGTGGAATTGAACAAGTATATGGTCGGGACCTTTCCTTTTTTGGGACTATTGATGCAAATGATTATTCCGCTGTTTTTGTTGGGGATTGCAGTTATAAGGAAAAGAAAACGCTTAGGAAGCAAAAAGAATGATTGAAAAACTAGAATAGCGTCTTCTTAATATTCCATATAAGTGAATCCACACCTTTAGAGAAATGAGAAATCGGTTTTGTTTTAGTAAGGTCTAAATTGAAAGGAGAAAAAAGCGTATTCATACATATTTCTGACTCTGCATGTTGTAAAGGCCAAGGACGATGGTGTATTTCCCCGCAATAGATGTTTCCTCTGTTATTGGCACTAAAAAAGCAATATCGTTCTGTGAGCCAATGATCTAACGTTCCTTCTTTAGGAAAATAAACTTCCGATAAGGGAGCGTATTTTCCTTTGAATGTTATCGGAGTATTTGTTTTTTCTTTACGAATACTTTGGCAATCAAAGGTTTGTTCTTCTTGTTGAATTGAAATTTCAGCAGGATGATAAGGTAAACGTAACCATCTCTTTGCGATTGTATAGGAAAGCCAATCATTGACGTCAAGAGACATGAAATACACACCGGGTTTACCATTACATTGAACATATGTCCTTACATTAACTTCTGGAAATTTTGGAGAAAGTGATATGGAGGACATTCCTCGAGGATATATGCCCTCCATAACGAATGAAACAATTCCCAACCAAGCGTGTCGATCAAAGGTGTCAATTTGTAAGGAAGGAGGAATATATGGTCGCAGTGTTTCAGGTGGAATAGGCCAATGAACAAATAATAGATTGCTCCAAGTTTGTCGCATAATCCATTTCTTTGAAGGAAATGGCCAAGGGCGGTGAAAGCTGTTGTTCATTAAGTCCATGAAAATAATCTCCTTTAGTTTTATATCTATTTAGTCTAGGGTAGGGAAGTACATAAGTTGTATCTTTGATATTTTTTATACTTTATAACATATTTTCCTTTTTTATGTAAATGGTAAGAGTAGAGAACTAGGTAATTTCATTATGAGGTAGTGGAGAAGTGACTATGCCTAATATGTTATACTATGTAACTTTTATGATGATTACGATACTATTCATCCTTTTTTTACTCATGCTTATTGGCTGGCGCTGGTTTCTGAAACGAATGGTAAAGCAAATGGGAAAAATCATTTTAACCGACAGCTATCAAGAAAATATTATCGAGATGATTCCAGGCTTTCGACATATGGGGATTCAAAATGTGCTTGAAAATAGCTTACGTGCAGAAACAGGTGATGTTCTTCATCGTCCGCTTGGTTCTTCAAAAAAGTGGCCTCATCTCGATCCGATTACATTTATCCCTGCACAGACGTCACCGTTCCCGATTGATGGTGAAGAAGAAGTGGATGTTCAAGTAACTATTGGACCAAAAGCGAAAAAACCAATGAAAATAAAGATTCCGCTTATGATCAGTGGAATGGCTTATGGAATCGCGCTTAGTGAAGAAGTAAGATTCGCTCTGGCCCAAGCAGCTAAAAATACAGGAACAGCGATTAATTCTGGAGAAGGCGCCGTCTTACCTGAAGAATTAGACCAGGCTGGAAAGTATATTTTGCAGTTTTCCAAAACAGAGTGGTCAAAAGAAGAAGACCTTATTAAGCGAGCTGACATGATTGAAATTAAGTTTGGCCAAGGCGCATTAATGGGGATGGGCGGGAAAATTTCCCCAAAAAATTTAACAGGTCGTGCTCGCGAAATGATGGGGCTTAAAGAAAATGAGGAGGCTGTGATTTTTGAACATTTTTTTGAAAATCAAACATTAAAAGATATTAAGGAACTTGTGGAGGAACTTCGGAATATGACAGGCGGTGTCCCAATTGGTGTGAAAATGGGAGCCGGTGGAAAGATTGAAGAAGACATGGATCATTTAATCGACCTTGGTGTTGATTTTATTGCGATTGATGGCGGACAAGCAGCGACACATGGTGCACCTCCCATTTTAGCTGATGACTTTGGAATACCAACCTTGCATGCAGTAGTCCGGGCGGCTAATCATTTAGAAAAGAGGAATATGAAAGGACAAATTAGTTTAATTGTTTCAGGTGGACTTTTTACACCTGGACACTTTTTGAAAGTACTTGCACTCGGTGCTGATGCTGTTTATTTAGGCTCTGTCTTATTATTTACTGTTGCACATAATCAAATATTTTCGGCCGTTCCATTCGAGCCGCCTACACAGGTTGTTTGGAATCAAGGGAAATTTAAGGATAAGTTTAAAGTCGAAGACGGAGTACAATCAGCGGAGAAATTCTTAACAGCCAGTACAGAAGAAATGAAAATGGCATTAAGAGCAATGGGGAAACGTTCTTTACAAGAGTTGTCGAAAAAAGATTTAGTGTCTTATGATGAATTGACCGCACGAATGATTGGCATTCCGTTCACATTTAAATCTTGGGAAGACACACAAGAAGAGAAATAAGTGTCAACCAGTTGGATTAGGGGAGTGGGCAGTAAAGCAATTTTATGTGATAGTGGAGAAGTGAATAGGATGAACATTTTATACTATTTAAGTTTTGCAATGATTACAATTTTATTTGCCCTTTCTTTATTCATGCTTGTTGGCTGGCGTTGGTTAATGAAACGAATAGTTAAGCAAATGGGAAAAATTGTTTTTACTGATAGTTACCAAGAAAATATTATCGAAATGATACCAGGATTCAGGCATATGGGCATTCAAAATGTGCTTGAAAATAGCTTGCGTGCAGAAAAAGGCGACGTCCTGTATCGCCCAATTGGCGGCTCTTCAAAAAAATGGCCGCATTTTGACCAAATGACATTTATCCCTGCACAAACGACACCGTTTCCTATTGATGGTGAAGAAGAAGTAGATGTTACCGTTACCATTGGACCAAAAGCGAAAAAACCAATGAACATAAAAATTCCGCTGATGATCAGCGGGATGGCTTACGGGATCGCACTTAGTGAACAAGTGAGGCTTTCTTTGGCGGAAGCAGCTAAAAATGTAGGTACTGCAATTAACTCTGGTGAAGGCGGAATTTTACCCGAAGAATTAAACACGGCAGGAAAGTATATATTACAGTTTTCCAAAACAGAATGGTCAAAGGAAGAAGACGTTTTGAAGCGTGCTGACATGATTGAAATTAAGTTGGGACAAGGTGCTATATTCGGGATGGGAAAAAAAATCCCCCCAAAAGACTTAACCGGTCGTGCCCGTAAAGTAATGGGGCTTAAAGAAAATGAAAATGCAGTGATTTTTGAACATTTTTTTGAAGATCAAACATTAGAAGATCTTAAAGGACTTGTCGAAGAACTTCGGGTTCTAACAGATGGAGTTCCAATGGGGGTCAAAATTGGGGCGAGTGGGAAAATTGAAGAAGATATTGATCATTTAATTGAAATGGGTGTTGATTATATTGCGATTGATGGAGGACAAGCAGCCATGCACGAAGCACCACCCATTTTATACGATGACTTTGGGATTCCGACCTTACATGCAGTAGTTCGGGCGGCTAATCATTTAGAAAAGAGGAATATGAAAGGACAAATTAGTTTAATTGTTTCAGGCGGACTTTTGGTACCCGGGCACTTTTTAAAAGTACTTGCACTCGGTGCTGATGCTGTATATTTAGGCTCTGCTATGTTGTTTACTGTCGCACATAATCAAATATTGAATGCCGTTCCATTTGAACCACCTACACAAGTTGTTTGGAATGAGGGAAAGTTCAAGGAACAATTTAAGATCAAAGATGGGGTTCAAGCAGCAGAGAAATTTTTAACAGCAAGTACAGAAGAAATGAAAATGGCCTTAAGAGCGATGGGGAAACGCTCCTTAAAAGAGTTATCAAAAAAAGATTTAGTGTCTTATGATGATTTGACTGCACAAATGATTGGTATTCCATTTTCATTTAAACCTTGGGAGGAGAACTAATACATCAACACATGGTATAAATAAGTATCTGCTTCTTGATTTGTATAATGAGACCTATGAAAAAGTGAGGAATGAGGGAATAAATGGTTTCATATTATTATTATTATTATTATTATTATTATGAGGCTAAATTTGCTCATATGATGGAGGGGGAAATATGGCCTTTGTAAAGGCTACAGCTCAGATGTTGATTTAATGGCAAGGCTACTTCGGGCAGAGGCGGAAGGAGAAGGAGTTCAAGGCATGATGCTTGTAGGGAATGTAGGCATCAATCGAGTGCGAGCTAATTGTTCAGATTTTAAAGGGTTTCGTACCATTCCCCAAATGATTTATCCCACACTTAACGGGCAGTAAGACCCCCACCTCGAGCTTATGAGAAAACAAAGAAGATAGGTGGGGGACAACTGCCCGTAAAGGTCCGATTGGTGAGATAAAGTGAAACTTACCTTTGCGATTTTCAAAGGTAAGCTTTCACCAATCAGGTTCGTACGGTCACTTGATTGAAGCGAAGCGGAGATCTTAGTGACCGTAGAACGTGACTAACCATCAGTGGGGGATGAAGGAAAACCCCCACTGATGGAAGTTTCACTTTATCAACCCCATGCTTTTGAAGCTACTCAGAAAGGATATTTTTATCAAAGGGCGAGAGAAAGTGAAAAACGTTTAGCACGTCGGGCAATAAACGGCCAGAGATTCTGGCCTGCTAAGTATAGTTTATGGTATTTTAGACCTCCAGGGGATTGTCCTTCTACATGGTACAATCAACCTCTTGTAGGTCGTTATAAGCATCATTGTTTTTATCAACCTACAGGTGAAACATGTGAAAATATTTATAATACCTTTTAATAGAAAAATAATATATGGGAGTCAATGATTAATAGGGTCATAACGTATACAAATGATGCCCGCGATTTATGTCGTATATCGGGGGATTTTTAATTTGTAAGGGAGGGATTAAGATGCAATTAGATCCAATACTTCAACAAATTCTAGAAAGTTATCCTAAATTGCCTGAAACATTAACACCAGATTTAATTGTCAAAATCCGTGAAGCTAGACTTCAAACGATTCTAGATATAGAGGAGCGTCCGTTCGTTCATGCAGTGGAGGATCGTCTGATTCCAGGTCCGAATGGTGACATACCTATTCGAATATACACACCAAAAAGTGTAGAAGAGCGTCTTCCTGCTATCGTGTTTTTCCATGGTGGCGGCTGGACGCTAGGGAATCTTGAAAGCCACGATGTAGCTTGTAGACAACTTACAAATGCTTCGAGGTGTAAAGTCATTGCTGTGGATTATCGATTAGCACCGGAGAATCGTTTTCCAAAAGGCCTAAAAGATTGTAGTGCAGCGGTACAATGGGTGTTTAACCATGCAGGAGAATTACAGGTAGATGTGAATCGGATTGCTGTTGGAGGAGATAGTGCAGGGGGAAACTTAAGTGCAGCGGTTACCTTATTGTTTAGAAACTGCGGAGGACCATCGATTTGGCGGCAAATATTAATATACCCTGCGACAGATGCTTTACGTTCTATTGAACAATCTCCTTATGAGTCAATTCGAGAACATGCACACGCTCCTATATTGACTAGCAGCGTGACAAAAAGTTTTTGGGATCACTATATTGAAACGGAAGAGGATGCAAGTAATATATATGCTTGCCCTATACGAGCACAAGATTTAAGTGGTTTACCGAAAACTCTTGTGATTACAGCGCAATACGATCCTATCCGAGATGAAGGGGAGGCTTATGCTAATCGGCTCCAGGAAAGTGGAGTTCCTGTACAGCTTACCCGATACAGTGGACTTGTTCATGGTTTTCTAACATTGCCGCTTCCGATTAATGAACAAGTTTTTCAGTCCATTGCAAAATTTCTGAATGAATGAGAATCTGTTTTATGAAAGTAAAACTAAGCCTCTGGCTAAATAGCAATCCAGAGGCGTGGTTTTCTAGTCTTACTCATGAGAAATTTATTTTTCAGGCAAGTATTTTGTTGTAAAGATTTCATTCGCTTCGAAGGGCTTTTCTAATAAGTCTAAATCATGCAGCTGTTGAATAAGTGTAGCCCATCTTTCTTCTGTCATATAGCCGACACCGTGTTCAGACGCATCTTTGCCGTACACAAATTCTTCTTGCGATTCGGTTTCAAAGGCTAAAGCATCTAAGGCGATGTCTGGATTATCATTCTGAATGACTTTATTAATAGACTCAGAAGACGTTTTATAAGAATTCCATCCTTCTATAAATGAAGTAACAAAGTTTCGAACCGTTTCTTCATTCTTGTCTAAATATTCTTTTGTTACAAATAATACAACATTATAAGGATCGTAACCCGCGTCAGCAATCAGCTTTGTTTCTGTTTCGATTCCTTCTTTTTCTAAAAAGAAAGGCTCGGATGTGGCAAATGCTTGGGTAACAGAATCTTTTTCATTTACAAAGTTCGTATGTTGCCCATTATACGTTAATTCTTCTACTTTACTTAAATCGAATTTAGATTTTAAAAAGTCCCAATATGTAATTCCGGGTTGAACATATACTTTTCTTCCATTTAAGTCTGTGAAGTCTTTAATTCCATGTCCTTTATGAAACATAAATACTTGTGGACTTCCCTGCATCGCAGCTGCTACAGCGACTAAATCAATTCCTTGATTTTTAGCAATAACTAATTGATCCGCGTGTGCAAGACCAAATTCCGCGCTGCCTGATGCAATCATTTGAACAGAAGATACTTGAGGACCACCTGGCTCAATGGTTACATTCAATCCATTTTCTTTAAAAATCCCGTCTTCTTGTGCGGCATATGCACCGCCATGCTGTGCCTTTGGAAACCAGTTTAATACTAATTTAACATGTTCAACAGCTTTATCATCCGTTTTGTTCTCTTCCTCACTAGTACTAGCTTCCTCACCGCTGCAGGCAGTCAGGAAAACTAGAAAGATAATTCCTAAAAATAGTAGATTGAATTTTTTCACCTTTTCTTCCTCCTTTAATTCGTAATGAGCTTCGCTTTATTTTTCAACCTTCATCGCTGACTCATGCCAAGATCGCAACATTAAGTGAGCTACCAGGCTAACGAGAAGGTAAAAACCAATCCCTAATAATGCCGCGGCTATTCCGCAGGCAAACAAATATGGAGTTTTTAATTGGATGGCGGCTACTGTAATGGCATAGCCTAAGCCACCTTTACCTCCGCCGATTCCTGCTACATATTCTCCGACAATAGCTCCGACAATCGATAAAGTACAAGATACTTTTAATCCTGCCATAATATAAGGCATTGCAGATGGGATGCGAAGTTTCCACATTTTCTTCCATTTGGATGCATTATATAGTGTAAAGAGTTCTCCCATATTTTTATCGACTGAATTCAGCCCCATTAATGTATTCGAAATAACTGGGAAAAAACCAATTAAAAACGAAATGATTACAATGGCATTGAAGCCGGCGCCAAACCAAATAACAACAATCGGTGCAACGGCAACAACAGGAATGGTTTGCAAAATAATGGCGTATGGATAGATGCTAATCTCTAACACTTTTGAGCTTGCTAATAAAATAGAAACGAAAATACCGATAGTCGCACTGAGTAAAAATCCAATAATCGATTCAATAACTGTAATTTGAATGGCTGGCCATAATAAGTGCCAATCCGTTATTGCAGCGTGTAGGACATCTGTAGGTTTCGGAAGAATAAATGGTTTGATTCCCAATAAAGCAGGGATCAATTGCCATAGAGAGAGGAAGGCAATTAAAGCAATGATTGGACCGAGATAAACACCTTTAAATTTAGTCCGAATTTTCCCTTCATTACTTTGAGGGAAATGCGAAACCATTTTTGTTTTTTTCGTTGCTACTGATTGTGTGGACATCTTATCCTAACTCCCTTCTTATTGAGCTATTTTCGAGACTGTGGGCAGCTATATCTACATAGTCTGTAAATGTTTTGTCTGTTCTTACTTGGAGTTTTCTTGGAAAGGGGAGATTGACGTTAATAATGGATGATAATTTCCCGGGACGAGAAGACATGACTGCGATTCGTGAGGATAAAAATACAGCCTCATACACGTTGTGAGTAACAAATAGAATAGTAGTTTTTTCTTTTTGCCATATATTAAGGAGATCAATCTGCAATGTTTGGCGTGTGATTTCATCGAGAGCGGCAAAAGGTTCATCCATTAATAACATTTTTGGTTTTGCTGCTAAAGCACGAGCGATTGAAACTCTCATTTTCATCCCGCCTGATAGTTCTCTAGGATAGGCATCTAAGTAATCTTTTAAACCGACCATCTCTAATACTTCTATTGCGTACTCCTTATGGCTTTTCTTAGTAAATCCTCTTAATTCAAGCGGCAATAATACATTATCAAGCACAGTTCGCCAAGGAAGTAAATTTGCATCTTGAAAAACGAAGGCGATATCGTTTGTTTTTTGAATAATCTCCTTAGGTGTTTTACCGAAAACTTGGACATGGCCGCTAGTGGCTTCACTCAACCCAGCTACCATCCTTAGCGCAGTGGACTTGCCGCAACCTGATGGCCCTAAAAAACTAATAAACTCGCCTTCTGTAATCGTTAAGTCAAATTGGTTTAATGCAATGGTGCCAGTATTGTACACTTTACTAACACCTTGGAATAAAACGACTTCGTTTGGATTTGTGCTCAATATTTTCCCCTCCTGAAAAATTACACTATTTGTTTATATCTACAAATGTTATATTTAATTACATTATATGTAATATAATACTTATTTTATTATGTTGTAGTTCATTTGTCATTAGCAAAAACGAACAAATTAAAATGGATATTTTAGTTACTATCACTAATTGTATGTTATAAAATCTTACATTTCGGGCTTTTGAAAAGTGAAAAATCTATATTTTGTTGTTCTATAAGGCGAATGCTCTCAAATGTTCTTTACAACCTAATTTTGAAGGAGTAATATTACTTTCATGTAAAACCATATTTCTTTATTCGCTGAATCCTTTATGGAACGGGGGAACCAATTTTGTGGCGGTGTTTTCATCGCTTGGGGTGAATCCTTTATGAAGAAGGTAGGGCTACTCTCATAGTCCGAATCCGACAGCTAACTCCGGAAGCGTGAAGAGAGAGGAAGTGATACTGGTGATCGAAAAAAATGATTCGACCACGGGGTAATCCTCTGTGGTCTTTTTTGTGCTTTCTATATAAAGAGATTGTAATAGAAGGGGAAAAATGAGATGAAAAAACAGTTTGTCGTGTTTGGGTTAGGTAGATTTGGAGGGAGCCTAGTTAAGGAGTTCCATTCAATTGGAGTGGAAGTGATGGCGATTGATAAAGATGAAAGTAAAATAGACGAATATGCAGCCTTTGCTACTTATGCTGTCGTAGCTAATGGCATAGACGAGATGAGTTTAAAATCTTTAGGTGTGAGAAATTTTGATGTCGCTTTCGTCTCTTTAGGTGATGATATTGAAGCTAGTATTTTAACGTGCTTACTTTTGAAGGAAATGGGGGTTCCTCAAGTTTGGGCAAAAGCTCAAAATATGTATCATCATAAAGTGTTAGAAAAGGTTGGAGTCGATCGAGTGATTCATCCTGAAAGAGATATGGCGCAGCGAATTGCTCATCATATCGCATCCGAAAAAATTATTGATTATATTCAATTATCGGAGGAGTATAGTATTGTCGAAATCGTGGCGTCGCATAAAATTGATAAAAAGTCATTGATGGATTTGGATATTCGCGCAAAATACCGCTGCAATATTATCGGGATTCAACGTGGGAAAAACATTAATGTAGCTCCGCTTGCTGAAGAACAAATTCGCCAAGGAGACACATTAATTGTGATTGGACATAACAAAGATATTGCAAAATTAGAGGCGCAAGGCGTCTGACCACTCCCATGGCTAAGGCCGCTGGGGTTCTTTCTCACAAATATCCCACTTACCACCTTCCATAGGAAGAGGCAGAGGCGAGACTTGGGTGAGCAACACTTGAGAGAAAAACAGTCTTTCAAGAGGGCAAGGTCGGTGCC